>JAAUOQ010000043.1 GCA_012034795.1 Leptolyngbyaceae cyanobacterium CRU_2_3 | reverse complement strand
ACTAAAACATCGTTTGGTTGTAGCGTTCAGGGTTGGCTTTGTTGAGGATAGTGCCTTCTAACTTCTCAAATGCTGCGATGAAAGCTCGTTCAAAGCGAATGCCATTGCTATCGTTGACGACCAAAGTAGCAACGGCGTTAAAACCTCTATTCTTCGCCAACTGCGCTAGAGCGATCGCTTGGGTTGTATCTGCTGGAATCGTCCTAAACCAGAATCCTCGAAAATCCCCTTTCTTTGATCGTTCTGTAAACACAGGACTGGTATTGCTAGGCGAAACCACTGGAATTTTATGTTTTGCAGCGACTGTTACTTCAACCGCTGTAGAGGCATCGTTGACAAAACCACTCACCACTGCGTTAACCTGGGATGCCACCAGTCTATTCATTACCTCCAATTGAATCTTAGGATCAGACTGTTCGTCTTCCACTACCAGAATAACAGGAGCATCATTCACACCACCGCAAGCATTGATCGTATTGGTAATGAGGGGTAAAACCTGCAAAACCGGCTCACCAACTGCCGCCAAAGAGCCTGTAGCTGGAAGTAATACGCCCAACTTCAAGGGAGTGGGGGTTCTTGTTACCCCAGAATCGGGTGGAGCAGGCAGTTGCTGACAAGCAGGTAGGGCGATGGCCACCCATAAAAACACTCCCAGACCCATAACTACTCGGAACCAGATGCTTTTGAACCTAACACTCTTTGGCAAGGTGAAACGCTCCTTAGTTAGCAGAGAGCCATCGTTCTAAAAGCTCAACAAGGTTAGAGTTTGACTTGGCTCAAGTGACTGCGTGGATCAGAACTGCGATTTGCTCTAATTTTCTCATAGTACTCCCGCTCAATCGGGCTGAGGTTGGTTGGGGGGCAATCACTACTCGCACTAGTTGATCACTCCTGCCCCCTTTGGAATTGAACCAGCCTTTGCCACGCAAGCGCAACGTTTGCCCTGAACGAATCCCGGCGGGAATGTTCATGGTCACGGTACCATCGGGGGTAGGTACCTCAATTGAAGCACCCAAAACAGCTTCATCTGGGGCAATCGGCACTTCACAGACCAGATTTTCTCCATCAAACTGGAAGAAAGGATGGGGTCGAATATCTACAACCAGGTAAAGATCCCCTCGGTTTTGGCTGTAAGGGTGGGTTTGGCCCTTTCCCTTAATCCGAATACGGCTACCTGGCTTTGCCCCCGCCGGAATACGAACTGTAATGGTTTCACTCCCTAAATTAAGGCGCTTTTGCACTCCCTGAAATGCCTCGGACAAGCTTAGAGAAATATTGGATTCCAGGTCTTGCCCTGCTGGAGTTGAAGGGTCAGCATAGCCGCCAAACCCACTGTACCCCGATGAACCAGGGCTAGGTCGGTAGCTGTAAGTTCGTGAACCGCCGCCAGCAGGCGGATTGTTAAAGCGCCCTAATAACTCATTAATGAATTCGTCAAAGTTGCCATACTGGCTGAAGTCAAAGCCACTCGCATCGGCTCCGCTTGGGCTGGAAGGCCACCCGCTCGTACCCGCTTGCTTCCAATACTGACCAAATTGGTCATACTTCTTGCGCTTATCTGAGTCAGAAAGCACTTCGTAAGCCTCGGTCACTTCTTTAAACTTCGCTTCTGCCGTCTTATTGCCCGGATTCACATCTGGATGATAGGTGCGCGCTAGCTTCCGGTAAGCCTGTTTAATTTCATCAGAACTTGCCGTTTTGCTGACGCCTAGAGTGGCATAGTAGTCTTTGAAGTCGGTCCCAGCCATCCACCTAAATTCCTATAACAGTTTGCATAGTTCTACCTTCACGCTATCAAGAGATTCGTCCTAAGGATGTTCGGTTGCTGCTGGCAGCATAGGGCAATATCCGAACCTTCAAGCTTCATCCCTTGTTCCCCGCTCATTGCTGAGAGTCCACGTATAGCGCTTCAAATAGTCTAACCCGTCACTGAGGCTGGGGGGCGCACTCCGTAGCTGACGGTGCATCCGCTGGATCACGTCTTCAGGCACTTGGCGATCGCGGTTGCGATTGCGTTCTAAACAAAGTGCCAGAGGCGTATCTACCCAGATCCCCGTAATCTGGCGAAAACCTAGAGAACGGGCCAGTCTGAGGGTAGCTCGCCGGTTTTTGCGGCGAGTGTTGGTGGCGTCATAAGTGGCACCATAAGGGGCAATGGGCGATCGCACCTGCGAAATTTCTTGGACAGCCCGCCGCATCTGATCTTGAATTTCTAGGTGGATCGGTCGCCACGCACCTTGAATAGATTCATTACCAAAAAGCTTGGCGCGGATAGCATCTGTAGAGATTAGCACTTGCCCCAAATGCTGTTGGGTGAGTTGCTCTGCTAGAAAAGACTTACCACTTCCAGGTAAACCGATCAGAAAGATAAGATGAGGAGTCATGGGGGGGCGTTCATATGGAAGTTACCCATACGAGCATCCATGGGCTGCAACTTTTTGTCTACTACCCCATGCTCCTTAACTTCTGTTGCTTAAATAATCATTCCGTCTGGGATTGTGGCGTTTTTCAGCGTCACAACAATACCACTCCGAATGTGGAAGCCAAGTTCTTCTCGCTGGGCTTCTTCTACCCGATCCTTATTGATAATTTGCACATCTCTACCAATGCGTGCATTTTTGTCAATAATGGCGCGGCGAATAGTGGTATTAGCTCCAATGCCAATCGGCACGCCCCCCCGATCGAGGTCAGCTTGCCGTTCTTCAAGAGACTGGTAGGAGTCAGCACCCATAATTAGCGTATCTTGAATGGTGCAGTCCGACTCTATACGTGTCCGAATCCCTAGAACAGAGTGATGAATTTGGCAGTTTTTAATGATACAGCCATCCCCAATCATGACATCTGTAATCGTGCAATTCTGCAATTTTGTCGGAGGCAGAGAGCGACCCCGCGTATAAATGGGGTACTTCTCATCGTAGAAACTAAAGGGAGGTTGAGGCTGCTCAGTCAGAGCCAAGTTTGCATCATAGAAGGCTTCGATTGTTCCAATATCTTCCCAATAGCCGTTGTATAAGAATGCCTGAATATTGTGAGATGATGCCGCGGGCGGGATAATTTCTTTACCAAAATCTGTTTGATCAGGATAGTTTCGCAGTAACTCCATCAAGACTTCAGCCTTAAAGACATAAATCCCCATAGATGCAATGTAGGGATTTTGTTCGGCTTGTTCAGGCGTTAGCCCCAATTTGGTAGTATCAACCCGCATTTTCTTCAGGGCATCCCCTTTCGGCTTTTCACTGAAGTCTACGATGCGTCCCGACTCATCGATCTTGATCAAGCCAAAATCAGATGCACGTTTCTCGTCCATCGGCAGCAGAGAAATTGTAATATCTGCATTGGTTTCGCGATGGCGGTTAACAAACTCTGAGTAATCCATGCGGTACAAATGGTCACCCGACAGGATCAGGTATTCAGTGGCTTTCCACTCCTGAAACAGCCACATATACTGGCGCACTGCATCCGCAGTTCCCTGAAACCAATTGGGGTTTCTGGGGTTTGCTGGGCTGCGAGCACTTCCACAAACCCCTCACTAAAGCCCGAAAAACTGTAGGTACGTGTTAGATGCCGATTGAGCGAGGCAGAATTGAACTGAGTCAGTACATAGATCTTATAGATCTCTGAGTTGATACAGTTGCTCACTGGAATATCAATTAATCGGTACTTCCCTGCCAGCGGTACGGCGGGTTTCGCTCGCAGTTTGGTCAACGGGTACAGCCGGGTGCCCGCACCGCCTCCCAGAATAATGGCTAAAACTTTTTTCACAATGACCTCTTAACTGCTTCTTAACAACCAATCAACTCCCACATCCAGTGTCTGATTGTCGGTCAAAGTTTGCAATAGTCAGAGAGAAGAAGATTTGCAACGGCTACTAGGAAAGGTAGGTTAGGGATCTGCGATCGGGTATTAGGGATCGGAAATTAGAGATGGGAAGTTTACTACTTAGTCATGCGACAGAGCAAAGGGAATCAGGCATGGTAGACAAACATGAGCAGTGGCAGGCAAGTTTGGAAGGCAAGAGATTGAGCCAACAGCCTAGTTCCCGTCAACAGCCTAGTCTCCATCAACAGTCTCATCTGAGTTTGGAGGAGCTACAGCAGTGGCAGTCCAGCATTGAGGAGGCAAATCGCCACAATATTTGGTGTCATTGCCGCACCTGCGATCGCGAGTGGATAGCCTCCACCCATGCACCTTGTGAGTGCGGTAGCCGTAGCGTGGAATATATTGCTTGTTGGCAATTTCCAGATGATTAGAGCAGCCCCTCCTCCTAATCTGGAAACCCCTTGGACCCTTCTGTAGTCGCTATCATGGGAGTAGGGTACGTTACTGAAATCCCCTCAAGCCTTACAAAAGCATTACATATGAAAACGCAAAGGGTGGCGATCGCAATTGCTCTAGCTGCTGGGGTCGCGGTGGGTGGAGTTTATGGGGCAAAAGTAATCGCAGAAAAAAATCGCATCCAAAGCTTGTTGGAAACAAAGCAATGTTTGGACTGCAATCTACAAGGGGCAAATTTGGCAAGACTGGATTTGAAGCAGACCAATCTGGAAGGAGCTAACTTAAAGGGAGCCAACTTGAGGGGAGCCAGCCTGGGCAATGCTAATTTGGAACGGGCTAACCTTCAAAATGCCAATCTAGAAGGAGCCGATTTAGGTTGCAATGCCTTTAGTTTTAGGCTTCGAGCCGATGGCGACTCTAATTTTGGTTTTCAGGTCGATCGCAGCCCCATCGCTCCGCCACCTGAGTCGCACCTGGCATCAATCTACAGACCACAGATCAGAGTGCAACCCTGAGCTTCAACTTGGGAGGCTGCGCTAATTTAACTGGGGCAAACCTGCAAGGGGCGACAATGCCAGATGGCTCTATTCATCCTTGAAACCCAGGTGGGTTCGGCTAAAACTGCCTTAAGAAGCGTAAATCGCTGGCATACACCCGGCGAATGTCATCCATTTGGTGTAGCACCATAGCAAACCGTTCTACGCCGAATCCTGCTGCAAATCCAGTATAGATTTCTGGGTCATAGCCAACTGCCTTAAGCACGTTGGGATCGACCATACCGCAGCCTAGCACCTCTAACCAGCGTCCGCGCCACATGACATCTACTTCAGCCGAAGGTTCAGTGAAGGGGAAAAAGCTGGGGCGAAAGCGAATTTCAATCTCTCCAAACATGGATTCCAGAAACACCTTGATAGTGCCACGTAGATCGGTGAAAGTCAGACCCTCATCCACTGCCAAAATTTCAATTTGGTGAAACACGGCTGCATGAGTGGCATCCACGGTGTCACGGCGGTAGCAACGTCCAGGTGCCGCAATCCGGATGGGCGGCTCATGGTTCTCCATGTAGCGAATTTGCACAGAGGAAGTGTGCGTCCGCAGCAAGTTGCCATCGGGCAGATAGAAAGTATCTTGCATATCACGGGCAGGGTGGTCGGCAGGCGTATTCAGCGCCTCAAAGTTGTAGTAGTCAGTTTCCATTTCAGGCCCTTGAGCCACCGTGTAGCCGAGTCCGATGAAGATATCTAAGGCTTTGTCGATCGTGCTGGTCAACGGATGGGCGTGACCTTGAGTCTGAAAGTAGCCTGGCATTGTCACATCGATCGCCTCGGCTGCCAGTTGAGTTTCAATCTGGGCTGCTTGTAACGCTGCTTTCTTTTGGTCTAAATCTGTTTGTAGGGCTTCTTTAACGTCGTTGGCGATCGCTCCAATCCGAGGACGTTCGGTTGCATCTAACTTGCCCATGCCGCCTAGCACCTGCGAGAGGCTGCCTTTTTTACCCAGATATTTGATTCGCAATTGCTCCAACTGCTCTAAGTTAGTGGTTGCCGCGATCGCCTGTTGTGCTTCAGTTCGGAGGGCGGTAAGCTGGGCTTCCAAATCGCTCATCTGTACGGTCATGCTAAATCAACAGTGGGGGTGGATAGGAATGAGGGGCTATGAACACCAGGCTTGCTAGAATATCAGGCTTGCCTCAATTTACATTTACCAGTTTAAGAGGTCAGTCGTCACTTGAGCGGATTTATCTAGATAAATGCTTAGCAAGGTTGACATCAGACATTTAGAAGATTTTTGACTACCCTTAAAGACAATGGTGATGAAAGATCATGGGCAATCCAAGTAGGCGATTGCATCCTTCCCTTAACTTCTTGTGAGACATAATCGTTTGGGATTAATGACCGACAATAATAAACAGCAACCAATAACAAAGCCTGACAAGACAGGGGGAATGGGGATGAAGCGCCAGAATCCACAGAGCTTCACATGGATGACAGGGGTGACGCAGGGTAGCGCAGTTCTCTCAATGTTCTTGCTATTTACAACAGCGGCAACAGTGGCAACAGCGCAATCTAATCAAGCGCAATCTAGTCAATTGACCTTAAAGAACAGCCTAATTCAAAACAGCCTGACTCAAAACAGCCTCCTCACAAACCCAGGAGCCTCGCCCATCTTAGCTCAATCCCTTTCCCAAATCGAACGGCAAGAGCTAGAGCGATTGCAAGGACTCAGTCGCACCACAACGCTGTTTAACGTCATGCTGGGAGTCTTGGCCCTATTGCTATCCGCAGCCGTCATTGGACTTTTCTTGCTACGACGATCGGTAATCCGGGAAGTGACAGCGATCGTCCAGGCACATCTCCAAGAGCTAGGCAATCTAGAAGGACAAATTACTGAGGCTAAACAAGACGTTAAAAAGCTGCTGCAAGATTATGAGCACTATGCGGATGATTTGGGTAAAGATGCCGAATCCTTTGAGCAAGAAATTCAACAAAAGCGCCAAACCCTGGCGCAGTTGATCGAAGACATCGCCCACCGCCAGCAGGAGACAGCCACCGCTCTGACCAGCCAATTAGACTTGGCAAAGCATCAGCTAGCCGAATTACAAGCTGGATTTGCCACTCAGCTATCCGAACTTCAAACAGTTGCCCAATCGCAAAAAGAGGCGATACTGGAAGCTTTTGCTCAAGCTAGCCAAGACTTTGGCGATCGCCTATCCGCTCTGGAGGCTGATGCTCAGCAGCAGAAAACCCGGACCTACGATCGCCTGGGGCAATTACAGTCAGAATTGACCCCCTACCTGGACAATCTCCGACAAGTAGCCGAAACCGCAACTCAACAGAGTCAAGCTGCCACCCTAGAACAACTTCGCAAGGTAGAGGTTGAGTTTGCCGGACAGCTTGCCATTATTCAGACCGATGCGACCGAACGCCGCGATCAAATATTCACCACTCTAGATAGTCTTCGAGCCGGTCTGCTGAGTCAACTATCGCAGCTTCAGACGGAGACGCAAGCTCAACGAGAGGTGACCCGGCAAAGCTTGGAACAACTTAAAGCGGAAGTGGCAACACAGCGATCGCAGCTTCAATTTGAAACCCAATCCCAACGCGATGAGATGCGGCAGAGCTTGCGACGGCTAGGGGATGAATTTGCCGGACAGCGATCGGAACTTCAAGCTGATACCGAGCGCCAAAAGGCTGACATTCGCCAAAATATTCAGCAAATGAGTGTTGAATTTAAAGCCCGTTTGGCAGAATTGCAGGCAGATATTCAGACGCAAAAAACTGCCCTGCGCCAAAATATGGTCCAGCTAGATACTGCCTTTGCCTCGCAGCAGTCCAACTTGCAGGCAGCAGCTCAAACTAAACAAGCCGAACTCGACCGCATCATGGCCCAGCTAGAGATTGAAATGGCAGCTCACCGATCGCGCCTTCAAGCCGACGCCGCAGCCAAACAAGCCGAACTCCAGCAGTCCCTCGAACGCCTGGAAACAGAATTTGCCAGTCAGCGATCGGATTTACAGGTCAATGCCCAATCCCGTCAAGAAGAGTTGCGTCAGGTAATCACTCAACTCCAGGAAGACTTCACCGCCCAGTTGACCGAACTTCAGATGAGTGGCAAAGAACGTCGAGATGCTATTCTTCGCAGCCTGGAAAAAGCTGAGTCTGACTTAGTAGCACAGCTTACCATCCTCAAAAGCGACGTTCAGGCTCAACGCGACAAGATGCGGCAAAACCTAGAGAGATTGGAAGGACGGTTTGCCAACCAACTCGCCAACTTGCAAACTGGAGCCTCAGAGCAGCGCGAAACCACCATTGAGAATCTACAAAAACTAGAAGCAGAGGTAGCAGCGCAGCTTAAAGCTCTGCAAGCGGAGGCAGAAACTGAGAAAGACCAAATCATGCAACGGTTAGCCAGCGTGACACCGCAGTTCGTGGCTGACTCTTTCATTGTCGCCACACAGCAACGCCTGGATGACCTCTCCAGCCAGCTTGATGCCTTGAAAGCTAGCCAACCAGAATTGTTCTACACACCCGAAGACTATATTCAGCAAGCTGAAATGCTGTTTGCCGCCCAACGCTACGAAGAGTCCCTACCTGCTTATGACAAAGCGATCGCTGCTCAACCTAGCAATCCTCAACTCTGGCTACATCGCGGTATGGCCTTAGAAGAATTGCAGCGTAGCGAAGACGCCCTAACGGCCTTTGATCGCGCTCTCAAACTCCAACCCGATTATGCGATCGCCTGGTATCAGCAAGGCATTGTCCTGAAGGAACTCAAGCAATACGACGCAGCCCTGGCAGCCTTCGATCAAGCAGTCCAGCTTCAGCCCACCGATCACAAAGCCTGGTTGAATCGCGGTGTCACACTAGGGCGGCTGAAACAACCAGAAGAGGCGATCGCCGCGTTCGATCAAGCCTTAGCTGCAAAACCTGACTACCACGAGGCTTGGGTGAATCGTGGCGTGATTTTGGGCACTATGCAGCGTCCTGAAGAAGCTTTTACAGCTTTTGAGAAAGCCACCGAAACCGATCCTGAGAATTCCACGGCCTGGCTAAATCGGGGATTGTCGCTGTTGGAATTAGAACGCTATGAAGACGCCATTGCCTCATTCGATAAAGTGACAGAACTGAAATCTGATTCACCTAAAGCCTGGGATAGTCGCGGCTATGCCTTGCTGCAACTCGGACGAGAATAAAGAGGCGATCGCCAACTTTAACCGGGCCCTTAAAGTGAAACCGGACTACGCCAGCGCCCACTACAACAAAGCCTCCTGCTATGCCCTACAAGGTCAGACAGATCTGGCTTTGGAGAGTTTGCAGAAAGCCATAGATCTCAACTCTAAATATCGTAAAGAAGCCAAAGCTGATGCTAATTTTAGCGAACTCAGCCGCGATGACTGGTTTCAGGAAATTACAGGACAATAGCACCCCACAACCTAGTCAGTTGCTTCAATATCGGCTGTAATGGGAACATCCTGTTTTGCTCCCATCAATGATGACTGCAACCGCCTCTACCCGTTCCTACGACTTTATTGGTTTCGGTGACGAAGTACCCGGCATTCTGGCACTGATTTCTGCTGCCAGAGAATATCGTCGCCGCGTGGGTAGCTATCCCAAAAGCGTCATCATGCTGAAGGGTCATGCCCAAGACGGGATCGGTGGACACATTGTGCGGGGTCGGTTGGCATATCTTGATCGCAGCCACATTCCCCTGGTCACACGCCAAACTAACTATTTAGAAGACTTTGGCGCATCCACCCGCCCTCTATAAAGAATTTTGCAACGGGCGGGTGTAGTCAAAGTTGCTATTGATCCAGGCAATGCCAACATGGCCCTGCGTCAAATGATGAAGGAGGCTGGCATTGATATTCTCAGCAACGTCAAGATTGATTCTGTGATTCAAGAGAATCAAAAGATTTTGGGGCTAAAGCTATCTAGAGGCGAAACTTTTTTGGGCAAACAGTTCATTGATTCCACAGTCAATGCTGAATTAGCACAACGGGCAGGCGTTAAGAAATTGCCTGGATTTGCCTCGCTGGGTCTACCCAAATCTGAACTCTCCGTCACCCTCGTGTTTGAGACACAGGGACTCAGCCCCCAAAGCCTGAAAGCGATCGAACTGAGCTACTTGAAACGCTTCAATAACGCTGCTGATGCAGAAGCCCAGCAGTGGCTCAACATTGCGGCTGGCTCTGACCCGGCTCTGGCTCAAATGCTTCGCAATTCTCTAACGCGGGCTTATGGTCAACTCAATACTATGGACAGTGGCACAGATTATATCGATGTTTATAGCCGTGCTTTACCGATCGCCTATCACGCCTTCCGGGGGACAAAACACTATCTTCCAGAAAGCAAAGCCATTTTAGATAACCCCAATATTGCAGTTCTTCCTGGCAATCGGCTGTTCTGGAATGGACTCCTGTTTTTTGTGGATGTCCACCCAGTCCGAAGCGCTGGCCCGTGGGGGAGCCAAGCCCACAACTGATATGCTCAAAGAATTTAGCTTGATTGAAAAGTGGTGCAAAAGCTTGGGCGCAACCGCAGTTGCAGCGGCTCCCGAACTCTACATCCGTCATGCTGGTAACATTGTTGGCTCAGTTAATCCGCTGAGTGGCGCACAGATGAGTGCAGGCGGCGTTCCTGAAAATCAGGCACTTGGAACCTTTGGTTATCAATTGACACGCGAGGTGGCATCGTCGGATTATGGCAGCGAGCCACTAATGTAGGTGTGAAGAAATTTGCTTTTAAAGCACCTCTGCTCAACGTTGGGATGCGTCATACCTTAATTAAAGAAGTGCCAAACTTAGCCGTGATTAGCCCCGCTTCGGACTTTTCGGGAAGTGCTAGCGCGGTCGGTCGAATTGTGGAATTCAATGTGGCAGTGGGTCAAGGCGTAGGAATTGCTGCTGCGATCGCTCTCCTCAACAACCGCAATCTTTCGGAAATCACGAATGAAGAAGTTCATACAGTCTTAGAGCAAACAGGCAAGCTACCTAAAACCTACGGTAAGTACAATTCAACAGAAACCTCGAGCATGAGCGATTTTGAGAAACGGATGTTTGATGTCAGCCTAGCAACTCCAGTAGATTTCGAGGGATCGATCGCTTAATCAATAGGTGGCGATAGATCTTAATCGCCTGTAGCAGATAATAGGTCGGGGGTTGCTGGCTCAGGAGCAACCCCCAATAATTTGACTGTGAGGAGATCAAAAAATATATGGATTTAGAAGCCCAAGTACTTGAAACTATGATCGCGCATATCCAAAGCACGCTGGAGCAGCCCAATTCGGTATTTGGCGGACTCCCTATCTGTCCATACGTGCAGCGCGCCCGATTACAGCAATTAATTCGATTTCACGTTTACCCCTTTGACTCAAGATGTCTGAATCCCACTTCAGATTTAATGAAGATCGTTAGAGAATTTCAGTCACAACAGCGCTTTGAGGTGTTGCTCATCATCCACTCGAATCGGAACGCCATGAGCTTCTCTCAACTACAAATGTTTGTTACCGTACTCGATCAGCAATTAGCTTCGATGCAGTTAACTGCTTTTGGCGGACATCCAGATGACCCTTTCCACATTCAAAATATTCGCACTCGCCAAGATCCTTATCCCAACATTGCCATTCAATCCATTCAGAAGCTCAAACGGGCATCCGATCAACTATCCAAAACTCACTACTATGATCACTGGAGTGCAGAGAACCTGAAAAGCGTTGGATTGCCCCGATAAGGCTGCTGGCACATTTACGGTGCAGATCATGTTACGCCGACTCGCATCAGCTGAATCCTGATTTAGCTTGAGTACTGATTTAGCAGTATCGGTAAATGATCATATCCATCTACTCCAATCGCTGCGATAATCGCTGCCCGTTGTTGTGCTAGCATTGCCTGAAATTCTGTTTCTCCTAATTGTCCACGGAGTATCGTTAGCAAACCCGCGGGCTGACGCCAGCTTGTAGAACCTATTTGTTCTAACAAATACATCCCCAAACAGGACATTTGAATAGCTTGAGCTTGGTTTTGTAGCCGGTAGTAGGCTTCTGCTAAATACGCCAGATTTTGCCCTTGTAGATAAACATCTCCAGAAAATTGAGCCGCTTGAATGCCTTTTTCTAAATAACCGATTGCAGGCTGCGGCTCCTCAATTAAAATCTGAGCAATTCCCAAACTACTGAGACACAAGGCCTGGCTCTGGCGATCGCCCACCTTTTCCGATAGCTCTAACCCCTGCTGGAGGCGATCGATCGCCATCTCAAAATGATCAGGATCAGCTTGCTCTAACTGCTGTGCCTGGAAAACTTCGCTATAACCTAAATTTGCCAAGGCATTTGCTTCACCTAAACGATTGCCCTTCTGACGACTCAAGATGACGGCTCGCTGGCTATAGTTAATTGCTTCAGCAAATCGATCCTGAACAACACAGACCCGGCTCAAGTGATTAAGATTGGCAATTTCACAGGGCGTATCCCCAGCCGCACGAGCGATATCGAGAGCCTGCTGGTGGAAGGCGATCGCCCGCTCAGTTTGCCCTAATGCCCGCATTGAGGAACCCAGCAAGGTGAGAATTCGGGCTTTTTCCTGAGTCCCCTCTGCCTGTCGTAGCGGTTCATCCAGATAAGTCAAGGCATCGCGAAGGTACTCGCCCGAAAACGAAGCGAAAATGCTGCCATAGAGTGGAAAATAAGGACGTTGGGCAAAGACCCGCAAAATTTGTAACGTCACCTGAAAGCAGCCACTAACAAAGCGATCGCGATGAGGTAGTGCCGATTGTCCCAAGCCATTCGCAAGTTGCGACACAATCACTGAAAAGACTAAAAATGTTGAAATGGAGAGTCTGGCACCGACTTTAGCGTCATAGACCAATTTATCAAACCAGTTGACAAGCCCTTGTTGCAAACAGCGCAATACCCCGACTAGCTCTACAAAGTCACTGAGGTCTAGTCCGCTTTGTCGATTCACCCACTCTATTGGAGATTGTCCCAGCGCCAACGCCTGAAACAGCGATCGCGGCACGGGGCTATTCACCTGTTTGGCCCAGACTGCCCAAGGACCTTGCTCACCCGGCACCCCCCAAAACCCAATTGTCCTCGACTCTGTTCGTAGAGCCAGCTCACCAGATGGTTCTCCAGGCGGCTCCAGGCTTCTAAGCTACGCTGGATTCCTTGAGAAATTTGCTGAATTTCCTGTTGAGCATCTCCTGTCAAGTCTGCATCACCAGATTCCCCAAGTGCTCTCATCGCTTTGGCGAACTGTTGCCACTGCGCCAAACTTAAGGGCTTGGGCAAATTTGGGTCGGTGATTCTCAGAAAAACACTGAGGCGGTTATCGGAGTGAACTAATTGCTGTAAGGCAGTATCCAGAACTGCCATCGCTTGGTTTTGGCTTTGCCAGCGTTCCCATTCTCCTCGGACAGTTTGAAGTGCTCGCAGGTTACGGGTGGCTTTCGCTTGCTTCAGATCGTCGGCTGAAGTATCAGCCTGCTGTTGTATTTCTATCAACCGATCGCCCAAGCACCGCTCAAAAATTTCGCCTGTACCAGCACCAACACCCTCGTAAAGCATCTGATAGACCTGCTCTTTCGAGCGAATCTGCCCTTTCAGGGTCATCTGCAAAATTTGGTCAATCAGCGCCAAGTAGCGATCGCGCAACGGAGGTGCATCTGACATGAGGGTAGGAGAATCCCGAAGTGGTTCGGGCTGAGTCGAGTGTTCATCTCAAGCTTAATCGAAAGCCTATAGGAGGAACATTAGCAGGTCGTTGCACTCACCATCAACTTCTTCAAAGATTTCAAGCCTTTTTTTACACGACGAGAAACCGTAACAGCACTGATGCCTAAGCGGTCTGCGGTTTCCTTTTGAGTCAGATCATGTAGAAAGACAAACTCTAAAACTTCACGGGTTCGTTTCTCAAGCTGCACAAGCGCTTGTTGTAAACGAATTTGATCTTCCTGAGCTAGCTGAAAGCTATGGTACTGGGCATCCGGAACGAGATCACCTAGGGAGGTAGACCCTTCCTCCTCGTCTCGCATAGGTGCATCCAAACTCAACGGAGCACGGTTGCGATAAGCAAGCTTAATTTCCTGCCACTCTGCTACCGAAATCTCTAGGGCTGCTGCTACTTCTGCATCTGTGGGCTGGCGATGCAGTTGAATATGTAGTTCGCGGGTGATGCTGGTGGCCTGATGCTGGAGGGCTTGCCAACGCCGTGGCATCCGCACTGTTGAACCTTTGTCGCGCAAATAGTGTTGAATTTCACCCCGAATATAGGGGATGGCAAAAGAGCTAAAGGCGTGCCCTTTGGTCATATCAAATCGCTCGATCGCCCGAATTAAACCCAAACTACCGACTTGCAGCAGATCGTCATAGCTTTCAGTACATTGATTGACCCAATGATGAGCTTCTTTTCTTACCAATCCGAGGTTAATCTGCACAAGCTGATTGCGAACTTTGGCGCAGGGAGATTTTTGGTATTCCCGCAGCAATTGTAAGCTTTCGCTCTTAAGTTCATTGGTAACTGAAATTAAATTGGAGGGAACTGGGGTAAGCATGGCGATAATTCAGGTAGACAGACCGCACACCACTAAAGAACTGAACCTAAGCTTTTATAGCGAAATCAGGGGTAGTCCTGTGGAAATGGTAGAAATGCTGAGCTTGAAACTGATAAGAGGTTTGTGCCTAGGGGACAGAAACCTATAATGCTAGGCACGCAGCCTAAGTAGTCAAGACTAGCAAACTAAGTGAATAGTAATTGAAAACTGATGGTGAGACGTAAAAACCAATTTGTCTTTACCTATTTTTGTTGTAGCCAAGGTTACTATGAGTTCAGCTTCAGCATTCTTTGATCGACAGGTGAATCGCGATGAACTTGATGATTCTTCGGTTTGCAAATCAACAATATTCCCTTGTTATGGGATAAAACAACGGCATTTTTACGGAACCTTTCGCAACACCTCGCTGAACCACAATGTTGCTGTGATATTGCTGTAATGTTGCTGTAAACCTCAATTTTTAGAAAAATAACTTACACAAAATCTACTATTAAAAGTCACACAACTGAAGTTAAGCAATAAATCGAGTTAAGCAATAAAAAAGAGAGGTGAATTCACCCCTCTTCCAGAAAATTAGCTCAGTATTTTACTAAATACGCAAAGTGCTGAGCGCTGATTAAGCATCAGCTAGTTCAACTTTGGCATAGAATAGTCCACGAATTTTCACATCTAGAGGAGGCTTACCACCCATATCTGTGTCA
>JAAUOQ010000429.1 GCA_012034795.1 Leptolyngbyaceae cyanobacterium CRU_2_3 | reverse complement strand
CCGCCAGGTATAGATCTCGAATGCCATCTATTTGGGCTGCTGCAAACAGCCCTGACAGCGTTGCCGCGCTGGGCGGGAAGCTATTACCCGATCGCCCCACCAAATTTTCTGGAGACAGGAACTTGCCTGCACTGCCGTAGAGCAGCCCTAATGGCTCGATCGCAATCAGGTATCGGAACATAGGTGAAATCCCACTTTTGCCAGGTTGATCAACCATTCGTTTAATGCCTTATGAACTTTAACGAGATCTAACTCATCTCCGGCTTCACCGTTATGAGTGTAGTTTTTGTACTCACCTAAGATTCCCGCGCCTCCGCATGAATTCCACCAGTTTTCCTCGTCTAGTAAATTATTCGATTCTCCAAAATACACTTTGAACAGCGCTAATGCGACATCTATTTGATCGCCCTCAAAGGCATGGCGGGACTCTAGCACGGCAACATCGTTATAAAAATGTGTCCATTGGTTTGGATCAGGATTCTGATGGCGATCGCCATACTGCTGCAAAGACCGATAAGAACCGCCAGGGACAGACCCACTCTAGATAGTTGCCGCCGTTGAACAGAACGCGCAGAGCAAGGCGATCGCGGCCGTTGGCTTTTGCTGATTTCGCGGCTTCGCGGCAGTGTTGCAACACATCTCGCTGCGGAACGTTGGGAGCAGCCCAGACAAAGCCGACACTAACGGTGATGGGCTGTTTATGCTTATCCCAAATTGCTGGGAAATCTTCGATAAACCAGTTCAAGCATTCTCTAGGACTCAACTCTGGCTCTGGCTGATTGCGATACAGCACACCCAAAAAGTCATCTCCACCTGCATAGACAATCCGTCCTTCGCCATCCAGTTTATTCTGCCGCTGAGACGGGGTAGAGACTTGTGCAAATTTCTGCCCCACTGCCGCATGTGGGTGCTGAATCGGTTTATTCCCTCTGGGTCTAAGTTCTTGAGGTATTCGCCTGCCTGATCGCCATCGCCTTGAAACCAGCCTGTCTTACGCTTTGCCTCCTGGCGATCGGTTTCTTCAGAAGACTTCTCTGGCAAGCGGTTCACCTCCTGGCGATCGGATGCTTCAGAAGACTTCTCTGGCAAACGGTTTAGCTCTCTAAACGTGGCAGGAATTTCAATCCCTGGAAATTGAAGATAAACCTCTTTAATAGTAACCAGTCGTTTAACTAGCTCTGGGATACTGATCTGTTCTTTAGGGGTAATGGTGGCTTCCCCTAATTTCTTACTAAGCTGTTCGTAAAATAGTTTATCTCATCCTCTTCTGCTGACTTATTGTGAGTTTTGGGATTGATCTTTTTGCCCATCCCTGGAAAGGCACGGGTATCGGCTCCTGAAAGCGTCGAGCTTTCCCCTATCCAGTTAACCCCTACTCCAGTTGCGCGATCGCTTCACTTCATTCAGGTTTTGCCGCGCTGCTGTGATGCTGTCTCCAGTCGCCCAAAAGAATTCCCAGGCGTGGTTTGTCCAATCTGCCCAATTTCTGCGCCAGCAGTAGTCCCATTCTTTCCCAGAAGGTTGGGGTTGGTGTTTGATATTTTCCTCAATCCAGAGGCGGCAGGTCTGAGTGACCTGGCTCCAGGATGATTGAAAGGCGGCTTGGCGATCGCCTCTGGGAATTCGCCAGCAATGATGATCTGATTAGGTGTGCCTTGGGTGACATCAATCTGGGCAGGAGAAATAACGGGATAGCCTTTAATTGTGGACTTTGCAGGCTGTTGCTGTGCCCTGGAATACTCTCTGGCAGATTCACAGAGTTGATTTGCGAGATAAGACAGCAGAAAGGAACTGCCGTATAGATCTCGGAGTTTACGAGATTTTTCGATGAAGCCTTGAACTGGAGCAAAGGTAATCGCTGTGTAGCCAGTAGGGGAGACAGGCATGAGATGGAAAAAAGAAGATTTTGCAGGATCTGTAGCAAGTGCAGGCTTGGACTGACCTGATCCCACTATAAGCAGAGTTGGAATACTCCTCTTCCAACGAGCCGTAGGCTAGATGAAGCGATGTAACGCTTAAAAGAGCCGTATGGCGTGGGGGCACTGTGCTGGTTAAAGCTAGCAAATCTTGGCTCCACTGACCATATCGCTGTTTGACTAAACTTTAGGAATTTTGCTTAAGAATTTGCTCCATCTCCTCTTAAATCTGATGCCCAATCTTCAAGCTAATTTTCTCAGTTTCACTAACTTTCAGATGGCATGGCAGAAAGTAGCGGCTAATCAGGTGCGCCGGGGTAGATGGAGAAACGATCGCTCAGTTTGGGCGATCGCTTGAGCGAAATTTAGCCCAATTGCACCAGCAGGTCATCCAGGGCAGCTATCGCCCGATGCCGCTGCGTCATTTAGTGGTGCCTAAGAAGCAGGGCTGGCGCAATTTAGGGGTGCCAACTGTGCGCGATCGGATTGTGCAGCAGGCATTGCTTCAGGTTTTACATCCTGTAATGGAACCTCAATTCGAGGATTGCAGCTTTGCCTATCGTCCGGGGCGATCGCATTTGATGGCAGTGCGACAAGTGGGGCGATGGCATGAGCGGGGCTATGACTGGATATTAGATGCCGATGTGGTCAGTTATTTTGAAAAATCGAGCATTCCCGCTTGTTGGCAGAAGTGAAAGAGCGGGTCAATCAGCCGTGGCTGTTGGCACTGGTGGAAGCATGGATTACGGCAGGACTGCTGACTGCGGAGGGGATTGTGCTACCCGTTGCGGGAGTGCCGCAAGGCTCACCGATTTCGCCTATCTTAGCCAACATTTACCTGGATGATTTTGACGAGGTCCTGTCGGCACAAGGGCTGGACCAAGGCTGGAAGCTGGTGCGATTTGCCGATGATTTTGTGCTGATGGCTCGTAGCCGATCGCATCTGATGGAAGGGCAGGTGCAGGTGGCCAAACTGCTGGAGAGCATGGGCTTGCAGCTTCATCCGGATAAGACTGAAATCACACATTTTGACAAAGGCTTTCGGTTTTTAGGTCATGCGTTTGCGGGAGATTTGATTGTGCCGATCAAGCAACCGATCGCCCCACCTGCGGCACCGCCACAAGATCGATCAGAACTGCGGTTAGTCCATGCCGATGCGCCTGCAACCGGAACTGCAATGCAGCAGGCCCTACTAGAGATGCTGAAGCAGCAAGCCAAACCGATTCCACCGCCGTTGTTTGTGGTGCTGGGCTATGGGGTGCGGTCTGAGAAGGTGGTATCGATTCAATCTGATGAATTTATTTGGGAGCCGGGAATGTCTACGTTGTATTTGGTTCAACAAGGAACAACGCTACGAAAAGAGCAAGGGCGGTTTTTGATTCAGCCTTTGCGAGAAGCGGCGACGGCAGTGCCCATTCAGGAAGTCGAACAGGTGCTGGTGTTTGGCAATGTGCAAATTACCACAGCGGCAATTTCAAGCTGTTTGGAGCGACAGATTCCGGTTGTGTTTTTGAGCCAAACTGGAGAATATAAGGGGCATTTGTGGAGTGCGGAGCGATCGCACCTGATCGTCGAAACCGCGCAATTTCAGCGGCAGCAAGATCTGCCGTTTAAGCTGGCAGTGGCACGGGAGATTGTGCGGGGCAAGTTGTGGAACTCGAAGCAACTTTTGCTGCGGCTGAATCGTAAACCGAAGCTGCCAGAAGTGGTGGAAGCGATCGACTCATTAACCCGGACGATGGTAACCCTGCCGCCGCAGCCTCTAACGCTGGATCACATCCGGGGCTATGAGGGGTCAGGGGCAGCCCGCTATTTTGTGGCGTTGGGAAAGCTGATTGTGGAGTCGGGGTTTGCGCTGAATGAGCGGGTCTATCATCCGCCTACCGATCCGATGAATTCGCTGCTGAGCTTTGGCTATACGCTGCTGCTCAACAATGTCATACCAATTTAAATTGAATAGCCGACAGAAGGACTAAACTGAAAAAGTCGTTTAGTGCTCTCTACTAATGGTTGGTATGACCTCAATCCAAGTGCAGGA
>JAAUOQ010000428.1 GCA_012034795.1 Leptolyngbyaceae cyanobacterium CRU_2_3 | reverse complement strand
TTATTGGGTGCACCAGGTGCTTCTGGACTGAATGAATTGCTCCAGGGTCTGGATTTTGCCTACCCTGGGGCTGCAAAGGTTGGTGGTCTGGCAGATATTAGTGCGTTTTCAGGCAGTAGTGGCCTGTTTGCAACTATCAACACTATCAACATGGCGTTGTGGGTATTGCGCTCAGTGGCAACATTGTCTTAGAAACGATCGTTGCCCAAGGTTGTCGTCCCATTGGTCAAACCTATCGTGTAGCAGAAGGAGAGCGCAACATTCTCCTTAAGTTAGAAGAGCAAGGAGAAGAAACTGGCTCTTGCGGTTTGGTACGAACGCCTTTAGAAGTTCTGCAATCTATGTTTCAAGACTTGGATGAGGAAGAACGCATGCAAGCCCAGCGATCGCTGTTTGTGGGGATTGCCCAAAGCGCGTTTAAGCAGCAGCTTGAGCAAGGAGATTTTCTCATTCGCACCTTAATTGGCGTTGATCCCCGAACTGGGGCCATTGCCATTGGCGATCGCGTGCGTCCAGGTCAACGAATTCAATTTCACCTGCGAGATGCCGATGCTTCTGCTGATGATTTAGACATGCTACTCCAGCGCTATCCGCATCAAGCTGGATTGGCTTCGCCTGTTGGCGCGCTAATGTTTGCTTGTATTGGACGCGGAGAAGGACTTTATCGAGCGCCTAACTTTGATTCACAACTCTTTAGCCGCTACTTTGCCCATGTACCGCTGAGTGGCTTTTTCTGTAATGGTGAAATTGGACCTGTAGGCAATACGACATTTTTGCATGGCTATACCTCAGTTTTTGGTATCTGCCGCTCGGCAGACCCTGTAACTCAGTCCAATAATCCTCAATGATTGATGAGTGGCGTTGCCTGTCGTCCCCAAACCCCTGCTTAATAGTTATTGGGTGGAGGACATAGGGAGTAGGCGATCGAACTGAACTGAGCCTTTCCAGCCGATACTTTGCCGTCCTCTCCCTATGTCCACCTATGCACCCTGACAGTTACACCCTATTTACACACCCTGACTACACCCTATGCATACACCCTGATTCAATATACACACCCTGATTCAATGCACCCTGATATTTGTACCTTTAGACAACCCTCTCTATTGCTCAGGTCAACGTTGCATATCCCACAGCGCTCTCTGAACCAGACCTGGAATTTGAGAGGGGCGATCGGCTAAAGGAATCTTTGCCTGCTGAAAGGCTAAACTTTTGGTTTCAGCAGAACGAAGGTTGTGACCCAAACCCGCAAACCGCGAAGCCATCAGCGGCGCTGCATGACTAACTGGCTGAACATGGGGTAGGGTGAGTCCTGCAATATAGGCAATTACAGGTTTATCAATCGCTTCAGCAATGTAAGAAACGGCCATTTCTTCACTGTCGCTGTCCAAATCCCCGACCCACACAATCACCTCCGTTTGGTCATCTTCTTCCAAAATTTGCAGCCACTGCTGAAGCGAGGAACCCAAGATCCGATCGCCGCCAATGCCAACCGCGATCGACTGCCCTAAACCAGCCTGAGTCAGTTCTAACGCCACTTCGTAGGTCAAGCTGCCGCTACGGCTGACAATTCCAACATGACCCGGTGTATAAAAAGCGGGAGGATGCGTGCCTAGTAAGATCTGTCCAGGAACGATAATACCTGGACAATTGGCACCCACCACCAAAGTTTCAGTCGCCTCTGCTTTGCGGAGCAAAGCCACCATATCCAGAGGCGGTACACCGGCTGTAATCACAATTAATTGATGAATTTCGGCAGCGATCGCCTCTAATGCGGCATCCAAAACTGCATAGGGTTGCACAAAAATGACTGCGGTTTCAACCATACCCTGCTGCGCTATGGCTTGCCCCACCATATCAAACACAGGAATACCATGAACCTGCTGTCCGCTGTAACCAGGACTCACCCCTGCCACAACTTGAGTTCCATAAGTTTTCATGATTGAAACATAAACAGAACCAAGAGGTTCTGTAATACCCATCACCAGCACCCGACTGTTGAAGGTGAAATCCATAGATGTCACTCCGCTCAGGGATGGAGAGTAAGAGCGTCGGGTGCTAGATGAACGTTCACTCCTGGCAGAGATCTGAGTTCTCAACTGAGTTTGCAGCCCGGACTGCCAACTAGAATTGGCTTGAGTCAACTCAAGGGTTCGGGCGATCGCTTCATCCAGTCGAGCAATCACGGAAATTCCCAAAGGTAGCAGCACCTGTTGTGCCTGATGAAATTGCAGCCCTACCAGTCGAAAGACAAATACAGGAAAGTCATCAGAAGAATGCCGCTGTAGATAGTCTGCAAAACTTCTGCAACTTGCAGACAAGAAACCGAGCTACACAGCAGATTAACCAGCACAACTTTAACCGATGTGTCTTGAAGGATTAAGTCTAGCCCTTGTGTAAGATGTGTGGACAGGGGCATTTGAGGTGAGCCATAACACTGCTCTTCTCCCAAATCGACAAAGCTAGCAGGCTTGCCTTGGGCTTGCTTGAGTAGCTCTAAAGTTGCCAGGGTTAATCCAGTACCATTGCTGAAAACGGCAATATTTCCGTCTGCCGCAACACGTTTGAGTTCGCAGGTAGGCACGAGTGAATCCACTATCTTTAAGGGAGCCTGAATGCTGGCCATCATCGCTGCCAAACTATCATGACGCCCTAATGCTGCATCATTCACCATTACCTTTCCGTCTAAAACCATCAATTCGCCTGTAGGGGCAACTGCTAGCGGGTTAACCTCCACGCTATCTAGATCATGCTGGATAAACAGATGATACATCTTCTCATGATACTGACCGTGACGGAATAGCAGACGAATTTGATCAATGCCCTGATGTTCGTGAAACTTATAATAAATTTGAGGACACAGATGGTTGTCCTGATTCAGTTACAGACAACAAATCACTCTTTTCATTTCCTGACGCAGATGGTGATGGAATTGAAGACAGATGGGATCAATGCATAAGTGAGCGTGAAACATTTAATGGAGTTTTAGATTGGGATGGATGTCCTGATGTACCAGGTGCAGAAAGTACTGGGTCTCCTATAGATTCTGACTTTGATGGAATTTATGATGAAGAAGACTTGTGTCCAACTGACAGAGAAACTAGAAACAAGTATAGCGATGCAGATGGTTGTCCAGATGTAGCGCCTGGTGGTTCTATTGCAGATTCTGATTATGATGGAATACTTGATTCAAACGATAAATGCCCAATAGTTCCAGAAAATTATAACAGATTCCAAGACGACGATGGCTGTCCTGATTCTGCAGGTGGTACAGCTAAAGGCAGTCCAGACTCTGACGGTGATGGAATCCCAGATGGATTTGATTCATGTCCTAGTCAACCTGAAACTCTTAATGGCTTTTTAGATAGTGATGGATGTCCTGATGATACATCTTCTCGTTCTTAGCTAAGTCATTTGGGTAGCCGATCCCTGAGAAGACCGGGCGGCTGGGTTGCGAAGACTGAAAGCGCTTGCCGCCTAGGTAGCCGAGGGTGTTGCCGATGCGCTGATCGAGGATGGCGAGGGCCCCTAGACGTGATCAGCATGGTCCCCAGCATAGGAGCATGTGAAGGGAAGGAGGTCACGGCAAGAAGGGAGAGTAATGACATACAGTCGCTGCGGCAGTCACACTCGTAGCCGGGCGTGTCGGCCTGCCTGTCAGTCGGAATATATGCAAGTGACGACGTTGCCGCTCCCGCGCCGCCCCCCGTCGAAGTAGTTCGGCTGGAACTCGAAGGTGGTCCTTTTCCCGTTCATCGGCAAGAGATAATGACGGGCGAGAGTGATTTGTTGCTGACCGATTCTGTCTTTGTCAGTTTTCTGGTAGCCTCGAACCCAGCCCTGAAAAGACCTACAGCGTAGCCGTGCAGAAGCCGCCATCGGATCTCCAGAGTAGGTCCACTATAGCCAAGACGCAATAACTATGCCTCTTCAGACTTCCATGCACAGGTAGAT
>JAAUOQ010000427.1 GCA_012034795.1 Leptolyngbyaceae cyanobacterium CRU_2_3 | reverse complement strand
AGAGAGGCAATCCAGGGGAGAGGATCTAGCAAACCTACCCAGAGTCGTATTTGCCTACTTTAGGAAAGTATCAATATGTGCAGGATCAAAACATTTTCCTGGGAAAGGAATTTTCTGGTGCTTAAACTAGAAGACTCTTAAACTTGCTAGTAGCCTGTGCATAAATATGGATTTATACGTGTAGGGCGATCGTCTGCTTACACTATAGTAGCCAAGCTTGTATCCTTTACACTAGGCGGAAGCATAAGCTATGTGCCAAACATCTGATGAGACAATCTATAAAGCTTCACATAAGCTTTACAAATTGATAGGCTTTCACTAATTTTTCAACAAAGTGTTTTAGTGAGAATTGTAAACTTGGATACGTAACCATAACGTAATAGCATCCAAGATTCTCGACTCAAGCTAACTGAAATACAAAAATCTCTGCTTTGAGATTGGGTTGGCGTTTTTAGTGGAGGCAGTCAGAAAAGTTGCTGCGCTAGAGTAATCCAATCAGATTCCCAGCCAAGAACACTAAACAACTCCAAACAGCAATGTGGGGAAAGTCAATGCCTCACTACTTTGTCAACGCTTAGCCTAACTCAATTACATGGAATTCTAATAACTTTTCCTCATACACTTTGTTGTCTAGAGCACAAGTTCTGGAGTTTATTACTGAGTTTTGCTGAGTTTAAGTTCGGTTCCTACTTCTAATGAAAGACGAAGTAGGGATCAAAGATGGTGATTTATCAATTGTTAGTTAATCGAGACTCTTGAAAATTTAGAGTTCAACATTCCCATAAATCTTTGGACGTAACTAAGATGGTTTACATTCCCTCACAAAGCCCCGCATCTGCTTACACTCAACCATTTGCCTTTAGTACAGATATTGCTTCTCAGCCTTTTCCTTCTCAGGAAATATTACATATTCCCTTTAATCAACCCCTGATTTCTCAGAGAGAAATGGAATATGTCAGCGAGGCGGTGTCTAAGGGAAATTTAACTGGGGATGGAGCGTTTACGCAACGGTGTCAGGCTTGGTTAACCACTAAGATCGGTTGCTCTAATGCCTTAATTACCCATTCTTGTACGGCTGCATTAGAAATGGCGGCTATCTTAGCAGATATTCAGCCGGGCGATGAGGTAATTATGCCATCCTACACCTTTGTCTCTACGGCTAATGCTTTTGTATTGCGAGGTGCCGTGCCGGTTTTTGTTGATATTCGTCCTGATACGCTGAATCTTGACGAAACACAGGTAGAAGCAGCAATTACGGGCAAGACAAAAGCGATCGCCCCGATTGACTATGCGGGGGTTAGTTGTGAGATGGATACCCTGAAGGCGATCGCAGACGAACACAATCTCATGATTATTGAAGACGCTGCTCAGGCAATTATGTCTCGATACAAAGGCAAACCCGTAGGTAGCCTGGGACATATGGCAGCGCTCAGCTTTCATCAGACAAAAAATATTATCTCAGGGGAAGGAGGCGCACTATTAATTAATGATCCGGTTCTAATGGAGCGAGCAGAAATTATTCGAGAGAAGGGAACCAATCGCAGTAAGTTCTTTCGAGGTGAAGTCGATAAATATACTTGGGTAGATCTGGGTTCTTCTTACTTGCCTAGTGACCTAATTTCAGCTTTATTGTTAGCACAGTTGGAGCAGGCAGAATGCATTCAGCAACGGCGCCACGAAATTTGGCAATATTATCATGAGGCGTTTGCTGATCTAGAAGCATACCAGCAGGTTCAAAGACCTACGATTCCTGAAAATTGCCAGCATAATGCTCATATCTATTATCTACTGATGCAAGATTTGGAAACGCGCACTGATCTGCTGGCATATCTCAAATCTAGAGGAGTCCAATCTACGTTTCACTATGTCCCCTTACATAGCTCACCCGCAGGGAGAAAATATGGACGGACTTCGGGTAGCTTGAAGGTAACAGATGACTTGAGCGATCGCCTATTAAGACTGCCATTAGGAGGCGGAATGGATCTGCGAGAAGCCGAGTACGTCATTTCTGGGGTTCGCACTTTTTTAGCCTAGAACTTTTTAGCCTAGAACTCAGTTAGTCCACACTAGTACAGCAATGCGTAGGTCTGCACACCATTCCGATCCGCCCTCATTCCCCAGTCCCTTCTCCCAGGTGAGGAGAAGGGGAGCCAGATTCAAAATCCCTCTCCCGTTCTGGGAGAGGGATTTAGGGCGAGGCAGATTGGTATACGAACTTACACCATAGTCCACACTAGAGTCATTTAATTGAGAAGTGCATACGTACCGAAGATTAGGTTTCTATTTGGCTAGGGAAATTTTTTGAGCCAGGCGGTTTCTTAGATCTGCCATCAGCTCATCGTTGTTGCGATGAGCTTCCCACGTTCCAAAAAATGAGCGATCAACGCTCCAAGTACCCTGCATAAAGTTACCATCTTCGGAAAGCGTTCCACTGTAGCGAATTACAGGGTGTGAACCTGTAAGATAGCGCTTTGAGAACCGAATGGTGCGTCCGATGACTTCCCCACTCACCTGGGCTTCGCCTAAGTAGCCATCATCTAAGATACTGCCACTGAGGGTATTTTTGCCTTGAACTAACGTAGCTTCAAACCGGGTCGGCAGGCTCTCTTGCCAGTAGGTTCCTAACCAAGCTCCGCTGACATCTATCATAAGGTATCCTTTCCTGGGTTATCCTCACATCGGTGGTCTCATGTTGGGACTCTCACCTCTCCATCCAGGTCAAACACTGTTGCATTTGCTGGTGCATGATATTGCGATCGGCATGGTAGCGGCGACCGTGCCCTGGCAACACCCACTCAAATGAGAAGTTGGCTAACTGGTGCATGGATTGGGTTAACTCAGTCCAGGAGTACCAGCAAGCCTGACGGAAAGCAATGAGGTGGTTGAGGGTGGATGACCAGGCGAGATGATCGCCTGTAAATAGAAATCGCTTGTCATAGAGCAGGACAGTATGTCCCTTGGTATGACCTGGAACTGGGATGATGAGTAAATCTGGCTCCAATTGAACCGGGTCTAAACCCGAAAGCTGGATTTCGACTTCGCGAGTATTAGCCGTAATGTCGTCAGTATGCAAGATGCGATCGCAGCCAAAGTGTTGACGAAATTTTTGATGATCAGCCACATCATCTTGATGGGTCAGATATAGATAGTGCAGGCCGCCTAGCTCTTCTAGCCGCTTGACCAGAGGGGGCGAAAAACGAGGGGAATCTACTAAGATATTGCCAATTTCCCGCAGAATCAGATAGCTCGCTGCCCCAAAAGAAGTTTCAGCATGATAACCGCAGTGATAGACATTGTCGGCGATCAGTATGGGGAAACTGGCTTGTATTTGCTTAATATCTACCGGCTTTTCAACAGTGCCAATGGAAGCAGTTGGGCAGGACAACAGTGCTTGCATGGCGTGCAGACGCTCTACTTCGGTGTTGGGCTGGTGATAGACAGCAGACTGGTCACCAATCTCGTAAAACACCTCTGGAGCCATCCAGCGGCAGGTATCGCAATCAATACAGGTGAGATCGACGTAAAAATCGCCTGGGATATTTTCTGGACGACGCTGATGGGGGTGTGCCATTTCAGTCTCTCCGGAATAGGAATGGAGCTAAAGCGCAACTTCTGGGATCTCTTCCAGCGTAGCAATTGGCATGAGGTGATCGCGATTGACCTCTCGTTGGCAGCGCTGGGCGAAAGCACAAGTTTGGCAATTTGTACTGGAGGCAATTTGCGGAAAAGGAACATTATCCGCTTCATATCGCTGGAGATAACCTGTGAGTTGATGCAGCAGATCAGTCAGGTCTTGATAGATTTGCTGATGCTGCGTATTGCTGTAAGGGAATTTTAAGCATTGTGGTTTTAGCACCTGCCCATGTTTGGTCTGCACAAACCAGTAGGTCATAGAAATTTGTTCGGGCAAGTAATCACTCGTTTCTGCTAGGACAAAGGGATAGAGGCGCGTTTGCCAGTT
>JAAUOQ010000426.1 GCA_012034795.1 Leptolyngbyaceae cyanobacterium CRU_2_3 | reverse complement strand
GCGATCGCGGTAGGAATAAGAGGGATTTGGCTGAAGCGATAGGTCATCAAGCAGTCAGTGTCTCCATATCCCTCTCTGGCGATCGCTGATCTTCTATCTTTGACTTTGTATCTCTGTATCTCTCACGCTCACGCAGGGATACAGATCTGTGGCACTCTGGAACTTGAGCATTTTCACATTCATATTGTCAAACACCACACTATTTAAGTAAAACGGGAAATCAACGGGGTATGCAAACTCTTCCTAACCCAGTTACTTCTAATCCTTCCCCCCTCACCTTACCCACCGATGGCGCGATTCATCGTCGCAAAACTCGTCCCGTTCCAGTTGGCAGCATTACCATCGGTGGCGGGCATCCCGTGGCGGTGCAGTCGATGATCAATGAAGACACGTTAGACATAGAAGGCTCAGTTGCCGCTATTCGTCGTCTGCACGAGATCGGTTGCGAAATTGTCCGGGTGACGGTGCCCAGCATGGCCCACGCCAAGGCCATGGAGGAGATCCGCAACCAGCTCTATACCACCTACCAGCCCGTACCGCTGGTGGCGGATGTCCATCATAACGGCATGAAAATTGCTCTAGAAGTGGCAAACTATGTCGATAACGTGCGGATCAATCCAGGGCTGTATGTATTTGAGAAACCTAGCTCCAATCGAACTGAATATACCCAGACTGAGTTTGAAGAAATCGGCGAGAAAATTCGCGAAACATTAGAGCCATTAGTAATTTCTCTGCGAGATCAGAACAAATCCATGCGGATTGGTGTAAATCATGGCTCGCTGGCAGAGCGGATGTTGTTTACCTATGGCGACACCCCAGAAGGCATGGTGGAATCAGCACTAGAGTTTATCCGCATCTGTGAAGATTTAGGGTTTTATCACATTGAACTTTCACTGAAAGCCTCTAAAGTACCTGTGATGATTGCCGCTAACCGTTTGATGGTACAGCGGATGAATCAGCTAGGCATGGATTACCCGTTGCACTTAGGGGTCACGGAAGCGGGAGACGGCGAATATGGCCGCATCAAGTCTACCGCAGGCATTGGGACGCTTTTGGCAGAAGGCATTGGCGATACGATTCGTGTCTCGCTAACAGAAGCACCTGAAAAGGAAATTCCGGTTTGCTACGGCATTCTGCAAGCCTTGGGGCTGCGCCGAACAATGGTGGAATATGTGGCTTGTCCTTCCTGTGGTCGGACGCTGTTTAATCTAGAAGAAGTACTCCATAAGGTTCGGGAAGCTACTAGTCACCTGACAGGACTCAATATTGCTGTGATGGGCTGCATTGTTAATGGGCCGGGCGAAATGGCAGATGCGGACTATGGCTATGTGGGCAAGCAGGCAGGCTACATTTCGCTGTATCGGGGCCGGGAAGAGATTAAGCGGGTTCCAGAAGATCAAGGGGTGACAGAGCTAATCAATCTGATTAAAGCAGATGGGCAATGGATTGAACCGCAAGTGGATTGAACCGCAATAGGCGATCGCTCAACTGCCAAGAGCCGTATGTTTCTTTGTAGAGATGGGGTGAACCCCGTCTCTACGTTGATTTTTTCTCCTAAGACGGGCGTGGGGCAAGAGTTCTAGCTACCCTGCATTTTGATAATTTTGTGTCACATTGGCTTAGCCCCGATTTGACTTAGGCTATGTTAGATTGGGCGTACCTGCGTCGCAGTCAACCCTCTTCAGTTCAACCTTCATCCAGATCAAACTATGGTCATTACAAAGCGTGGACTCGTCTTAGGTGCAACCGCAGTTGCCGTCACCGCAGTAACAGTGACAGGGGCTGGGTTACACCTTTCTCAAGGGCAAGCCTTCTTTCAAGAGAGTCCTAAAGAACTGATTGATGAGGTTTGGCAACTAATCGATCGCAACTATGTCGATCCCACATTTAACCAAACAGATTGGCAAGCGGTTCGGCGGGAATACCTAGGTAAATCCTACAGTAGTCCCCAAGAAGCCTACGACGCAATTCGGGAAATGTTGAAGAAGCTCAATGATCCTTACACTCGCTTCATGGATCCAGAGCAGTTCCGAGACATGCAAATTGATACCTCTGGTGAATTGACCGGAGTTGGCATTCAGCTAACTCAAGACGAGGAAACGAAAGAACTCACTGTGGTGTCTCCCATCGAAGATACTCCTGCTTTCCGAGCCGGAATTATGGCACGGGATGTAATTGTCAAAATTGATGACCAAAGCACCCAAGGCATGGACAGTAACGATGCTGTCAAGCTGATTCGAGGTCAAGTGGGTACCCAGGTGAAGCTAACGATTCGGCGGGGCACCCAAGAAATAGACTTCACCCTCGATCGGGCCAGGATCGAAATCCGTCCAGTTAAGTACTCTACACAGGACAGCCCCACTGGTAAAGTGGGCTATATTCGCCTGACGCAATTTAGCGCCAATGCGCCCGACGAAATGCGGGATGCTATTAAGGATCTAGAATCTAAAGGCGTAGTTGGCTATGTGCTTGACTTGCGTTCTAATCCAGGCGGTTTACTCTACTCAGGCATTGATATTGCCCGTATGTGGATTAATGAAGGCGGTATTGTCTCGACGGTCGATCGCCAAGGTGTATCGGAGCAGGAAAATGCTAACGGTACAGCCCTCACCTCGCAACCTCTAGTGGTATTGGTAGATGGAGGTTCTGCCAGTGCCAGTGAAATTTTGTCAGGAGCGCTGCAAGACGATCGTCGAGCTACGCTAGTGGGGAGTCAAACTTTCGGTAAGGGGTTGGTGCAGTCAGTACGAGGGTTGGGTGATGGTTCTGGTTTGGCAGTAACGGTTGCTAAATATTTGACGCCCAGCGGCCGCGACATTAACCACTCAGGGATCAAGCCTGATGTGGTGCTGGACTTGACCGATGAGCAGCGCCAGCAACTCTTTGGTGCCAACAACAAGCTAGGTACGTCGGAAGACATGCAGTATGCCAAGAGTCTAGAAGTATTGGCTCAGAAGGTGGCAGAAGCGCGATCGGGAACGCAGGCCCAGTCCAACTAACTGCCTTGTTGTCAGGCAATAAGTCTATAAGCCTAGTGTAAAAATACAGTCTAAAAGCACAGCCTAAAAATTTGTTTAGAGCGGCTGGCATTTTCCCGACCGAATGAGTCCGACTCGACGGGCGATCGCTTCTCCTTGAGAGGCAAACGGGCCCCACTGCGTCTTGTCCGACCCTTCACTTGGCTCGTGAGTGGATGGTTCTGGATTGCCAACTTTAGCAACCCCTATAGGCAAAACTTCTATAGGTAAACCTTCATTAGATCTCTGCTCATCAGGTATGATTTCGCAGTGGCCACTGGGTTGCCTGACAATGTACCAGCTTTCTGAATTTGCCATGACGCCTCTCCCATTCCAGCCCATTTATTACTGAGCGTACCGCAATCTGAAGCAGAACTGGTGGCGGCTCTAGACAGTTTCGCTCTGCCAAACTGATAGCGCTTCGCGCTGAACCCAAACCAGATGATTTTTTGAAAGCCCAGATCGTGGTTTTCAAACCAATCATCTGCACTTCACTCCATTGAAAATGGCTATAAGTTTTTATATGACTCCTGAACAGCCCAACGCTGAACCCTCTCCCATTTCTTCTCCCACTCCAGCATCTGCAAACGCCGGATCTTCAAGCGGTTTTCGTCTTCAGAAGTCCCAGAAGGAAAATCTGCAAATTGTGGCGATCGCCCTGGTTTTGGCGGTATTAATTCGGCTGTTTATTGCCGAACCGCGCTTCATTCCCTCCGATTCAATGGTGCCATCTTTGCTGATAGGCGATCGCCTCGTGATTGAGAAAGTCAGTTATCGCTTTCAGCCGCCTACCACAGGAGACATTGTGGTGTTTGAGCCACCTCCCCAGCTTCAAATGTATGGCTATGCTCCAGATAAAGCGTTTATCAAGCGCGTGATTGGCACTCCAGGCGATACAGTCCAGGTCAAAGCAGGTAAAGTCTACCTGAACCACCAGCCCCTCACTGAACCTTACATCGCTGAACCACCTGACTAT
>JAAUOQ010000425.1 GCA_012034795.1 Leptolyngbyaceae cyanobacterium CRU_2_3 | reverse complement strand
GGCTCGGACGGCCCTGCCGTCCGGTTAGTCGAGGGCGTAACGTTCGCGCCAGTCGAAGTCCTCGACCAGCGGCGGCTGCTCTTCCTTCAGCAGGATCTGGTTGCCGAGCACGAGCACGTCCATGTCCGTGCGCATGAAGCACAGGTAGGCGTCGTCAGGCGTGCAGACGATCGGTTCGCCGCGCACGTTGAACGAGGTGTTGATCAGCACTGGGCAGCCGCTTCGCTCGTCGAAGGTCTTGAGCAGGTCGTAGAACCGCGGGTAGCCGTGACTCCCTGCAGCAGCCGCACGGCCGGCACGTTCAGCGATTGCGCGAGCGCCTCGTCCGCGCGCACAGCGCCGCGGTACGTGCGATCGTAGTAAGCGCGCCCGAACAGCTCGTCGAGCTTCGCGGCGACGTCCGCCACCTGGATGAGTTCCATGACCCCCGGCAGCTCGATCTTGGTGGTCCAGGGGAGATCGGCGGCGAGGTTTAGTTTTCGCAACAGCATTCTGAACCTGCCCCAAAATCGTCAATTTTGAGGCTTGCGAATCTGGTCTCCTCTTACGGAGATTGGATGCCGCTTTTGGGTTAGACATGGCTTTGAGCTTGGCAAGAAAATCAGTCACGGGCAATTCCTCAAAAACCACCACAAGCAAAGCTTACCGATCGCTCACTCCACTCTCAAACCTAATTCTTACTCAAGCGACTAGAGTCAGGGACTTTTGATAAATTCGCGGCTCTGGGGCTGAATGAGATATTAGATTCGCAGAAAAGTTAGGTGAACTACCCCGCAGCTTTTTGCCGCCTAAGTCAGGCTAGAAAGCTGCCAAACAGTAAGTTGGGTGGGATTGCTAGCGTATGGTCAGGTTTATTTCAGCTTGATTTAACTTCACCTAAACTTAGTCTTTTTGAGTCAAAGTACAAGGGAACCCAGAAATCTGTCCTGCGGTTATGTGCCTGCATTTCCCAATGCCAAAGCCGTTACTAGCATTCCTAAAACTAAAAAAGGCTGGGCACTGGCTTGATATTTCACGTCATTTTTAAGCGGATCGCGCAGAAAATACATGTCTTGAAAAGTAATCTGAGGAATGATCAACAACACTAACAAAACAGCATAGAGATTTTGGTGAATATGAATCAGGAAGGCTGCAATCCCCGACTGAAAAATGTCAATCATTAAGACGCAAATCCAAGCGGCTGTGCCAATCCCAAACATGACGGGGAGAGAGGCAAGCCCTAGCTGGCGATCGCCTCTACACTCTTAAAGTCATTGACAACAGCAATCCCTAACCCTGCCAGGCTGTAGAACAGTGTCAGCAGCACAATCGTCCAGTTTAAATCACCAAATAGGGCATGACCTGTGCACCAAGGCAGAGCAATGTAGCTAGCACCGAGGGCGTAGTTCCCTAGCCAGCCATTTTGCTTCAGCTTAAGCGGAGGTGCTGAGTAGATATAGGCCAGAAACGAACCGCCTAGCGCCAGGATGGTGATGATAGGAAATGAATGGTCTGCCCATTGATCAAGCACAAAGGCAATCCCAATCCCTGAGACCAGCAATACCAAAATTTGCGCCACGACTTGTGGTAGAGAAATGATGCCTGAAGGAATCGGACGATAAGGCTCGTTGATGGCGTCAATTTCGCGATCGTAAAAATCATTCAGCGTTTGAGTGTAGCCCGTTAGTAGGGGACCTGCCAGCAACATACAAGCTGCTGAAATCAGTGTGTTTTCTAGAGTCCAGGTGTAGTTTCCAGAGGAAGCTGCACCACAAACAACCCCCCAAATCAGCGGAATCCAGGTAATTGGCTTCATGAGTTGCAAACGAATCTTCCAGATGGAAGTTTCACCTGACTGTGCACCTTTCATGCCCAAAAGTTGTCGAGCTTTGGCACTGCGATCGTCAGTTTTAGCAACGGCACTAGCAACGGTATTTGTCTCAAGGCTAGTCTCTGGTGTCTCAGTTTCTGGAGTTACAGAGCGACTGGATTCAGGCAGAGATGAAGAGGGAGTTAGCTCAGGCATAGCAGCTTATCGCAGTTTAGCAAACATAGAACCGCCTTCTAGCCTAGCGTCTATTGGCAAACTGCGAGAAGGCGATCGTTGGATTTTCATCTGCCAAACTGCGGCGCTGATTATCTTGCAGCAGTTTCTCAGTCATCCGCAATCCACCCAACAGGATTAACACCAACAGTTGCCAGGGCGCAGAGCATAGGCCAATGAACAAGGCAATAAAGCAGGCGACCATCGCCAGGGTGCTGATCAAAGGAATAAAGAAGTTCATAGGTTCGCCTCTCTTGTATTGCTAGAGGAAAGCTGTAGAGCACTAACAGAGTACATCGGTATTTTTAGGGATAGCCCTTATGCAATGAAAGAAAGATCCCAGGAAATACTGAAGCGTGAAAACAAACCTAGCATAGATGCTCCTGTAAGGAAATCCTTACAATAGATTTCCCTACACTTTAATTTCGCTGTTTTTCGGAGATCGAGTTTACACAGCTTAACGATCTGTAGCTTTCTTCAGGTGGGCAAATCTCCAATCCGGACGATATTTTACGTTGATCCATCCACTAAAAGATTACTAATTCCTTCAAAGTCAGCTAAAAAAAAGATGTGTACCACTCTAAAATGAGATAATCAAATAACCATCTTGGAACTTAGCGCCTGTAACCTGCTGACCCCGAAGTTCTGGTGGTAGAGCGATGTTGCGCCGTTGATCTCCTGCCTCCACGGTGACTTCCGGCCCGTATTGCGTTAGCTTTACCTGCTTTTTATCAAATCCTGGCAGGAAAAGATAAACTTTTCGCTCTGTTGTATCGATGCGAATTGGACTGGGGGCTTGAGTGGCTTGGCCGAAATCTGGCAAGGCTTGCATCAAGGGTTGCCAGTCATCGTTTAGTTTTGTTGGAATTGTGTTTACCAGTAGGGGAGCAAATTCACTCTGTATAGAGGCGATCGCCCCTCCCTGGTTGACTAACACCCCTCCTACCGTTAGCCCTGCCTGCTGAGCACTACCCCAGAGATATTTGGCTACGGCAACAGATTCAGGGCGATCGGTCGTCACGAGGTAAGCTAAAAATCGCTGAGGATCGGCAATCATCGCTCTGCCTTGATCGAGCAAATTTGTCGCTTGATCAGCCGCAGGTTGATTAAAAAGATCGCCGCTCCAGCCCCCATTTAAAACTGCCGCAGCGATTGGCTGAAGAAAGGGCGAGAGCGTTTTGCCCAGATCAGAGTCGGCAAACACCTGCCTAAAGCGGCGGGCATACCAGCTAATAATTTCTGGCGCACCCAACATTCGCAGCGTTGCCTGGTCGCCATCCCCATCGTAAATAATCACATCGTATTGACCGCTGACCTCATATTCGCGGATGGCATTGAGTGCCAGTCCAGTATCCAGACCTGGAATGACTCCCAGTTCTTGCCCATAGACTGCCTTAAAAAAAGGAGTCCGCAAATATTGTGCTTCCTGCTTTTTCAATTCTTCCCAGCCTCGCTCCAACAGGGTCGTTGTCTGGAGTTGCACTGCTTGCAAATTGGGTGCCAGGGTCTGCATCTCAGCACCGGCAATGCCCACCTGTAAACCCCAAGCTGGACTGGAATCTTGCCCAACAAGCAAGACTCTTTTAGCTTGGTCTGCAAATTGGCGGGCAGCCGCAATCGCCATAGTCGTGCGACCTGTCCCGCCCTTGCCTAAAAACGTCAACACTAGCGCCATGCTTAGATTCCCTACTCCAGCGGTCTACACAGATTCAGGTTGCCATGCCTCGCTACATCGTAACGAGGAATTTTGAGGAATGTCCTCACGCTATTGGGTTAGTGTTGCGGCTCAGGAAGCTGTGACCCACGAAGCTGGCTAAAGCAATTGGAGGTTCAGCCTCCTCAAGCAAACTAAACCTCACTGTTCTTCTGAAAATGCGGCAATACTAGTACTTCACGGCATAAGTCTGTGTACCATCCTGATCCACCCTCATCCCCAGCCCCTTCTTCCCAAAAGGGGAGAAGGGGAGCCAGACTCAA
>JAAUOQ010000424.1 GCA_012034795.1 Leptolyngbyaceae cyanobacterium CRU_2_3 | reverse complement strand
TGGCTACTGATGCATTTTAGCACTTTTTGTTGAGGTTTCTGATTAAATGAACACGTTAGAGTTTTGTCTTTGATTAGGGATTGAAGTACGAAACAATTTGGTACGAAGCTTTCGAAAAATTTGAAAATGAAATGTAAATTGAATATCTTTCCAATCAAATTGGATGCTTTGTTGGGCACCGGTTGATAAGCACCTTCTGCATTGCGAGGAACAGAGGGCTTAGAAATGACTTCCCAAGGCTTTTCGGTTTGAGCAGCTTGGACTCGTAGCGATTCTCGCTGAGTTTGGAGACGATTGAGAGTTTGAGTTGCAATTTCTAATTCACGAGTTAAATCTGCATACCGACGACTCACCGATGGAAACTGCTGAAGCTTACGCTCAGCGTCTCCTCTGGCTTTAGCAATCTCCTGGTTGCGGACTTCTAGAACTTGAATCTGGTTAGCCGTTTCCACAAGCTGCTGAATTAATCCCAGCCGGATGGCGTTCTGAAAAGGCTTGACTTTATCTTCCGAGCCACCGGGTAAGTTTTGGCTCAGAATAGTGTTGATTTGCTCATCCCGCAAATCCTCTAAATTCTTCCGCTTCTCCAGCATCGATCGGACAACGGGACTGCTGTCACTAAAGCGAGCCCGCTCAACTGCTATCTGCCCATCAAGCTCTTGGATCGCAGCCAGTGTAGCTTGGTAGTTAGGATCTTGGCTGACTACAGACGCAGCAAGCGCTTCCTGGGGGGATAACTGTAACTGGCGTTGGAGGCTGTCATAGAGCATTTTTGCTCTTGCCACTCTCGCTGGCTATCTGATTGCAGTACGGCAATGTCATTAATTTGCCCTGAGAGCTGACCTCCCTGAGCAGCAGGATCGATAATGTCATACTGCTGCTGAAGTTGTTGCAGTTCATCTTGAATCTTGCTAACTCGCTGTTGCACTTCAGGGAGTTGGTCATTAATAAACTTGATCCCTTGTCCAAAACTGCTCTTGCGGTTATCCAAACTGTACTGTAAGAATTGTTCAGAAGTAACATCCAGAACTGCTTGAACAAGTCCAGGTTCACCGCCTCGATAAGTAACTTGGATGATTTTAGTTGGCTCAGGGGCTTGTGGATCGACCAAGCGTCTAACGGTCAGCCCACTTCGCAGCTCGGCCGCCGAGAAGTTGGGATATTGCTGAGGATATCGCTTGCGCAATTCCTGAACAATGGTATCCATTTGCTGCGGACTTTGTAGAATCTGAAGTTGAGTGGGGTAATCCAGGGTGAAGGTGTCTCGAGCGGGTACTCCCCCCTGTGTGCTGGTGACTGTTAGAGGATCTGCAATTCTTGCTTCATTGGTGACAGGTTCAACTAAAAGCCGAAACTCGCCTTCATAAGCTGATGGAATATTGAGTGCGTGAAAAGCGGCTGCACCTGCCACAACAGTTGCGACTCCAGCAATCAGTAAGGATTGGCGTTGGATGGTTCTGCCCAGCGATCGCAGATTCAGCCCCTTATTAGGTGGATTATCCAGATCATCCGGCTCAGTCTGTGATAACTGAATCGGCAATCGACCCCGCTTGGGTGATAGGGCTTGAGATGTCTGTTCTGTCTCCATGTTGACCTCTGTATCGCTTAAGTAACCCACCCCTAGAAACTACGAGTTGCCGTAATACCAGGCTAAACATTAGCTAGACATTATAAAAAGGCACGTTTTGACTAGGGCCTTTTGTATTTGTAAGAAACATTATTTACTGATGGGCAGAGATGCTGCTTCTCAAATTTTGGCGCAATTGAAAATGGGGATTTTTCAAGCTTTCAGCGCTCATATTTGCTCCAGTATGCCTATAAATCGACATCAGATTCAACCTAGTTAAACTAGTTAAAAATGTCTGTTACTCCGTTAATTACGTTATTGATGGGGCCGAAAACATCGTCTAGAAAATCTCTGAACCCAGTGAGTCCAGAGCGCCCAACGATAATTGTGTCTCCCTCTCGCAGCGAGGGATTGGTTTCCTCATTGATTCCAGCTGCCAGATCTACTGCAACCGTTCTTCTAACGGCTGTACCATCCGTATTGAGACGCACCAGATCTACCCGACTTCTTCTAGCCCTACGGCGATCGAACCCTCCTGCTGAAAGCAATGCCTGATTGAGAGATGTATTAGGGGACACTTCAATAGTTCCAGGTGCTCCAACTTCTCCAACCACATTCACCTGAATAGTTTCGGGCGCAAAGCTTGCTGAACCTAGTAACAAAGCCTCATCAGAGTTAATTGTCTCAGCTTTAGGAATAATCAGCGTATCTCTGTCTCGTAATGTGATGTCCTGGTTAATCCGACCCGTTCGTAGCAGTTCCCAGAGATTCAAATCGACGAGTTGCTCTGAACCATCGGGTAAGGGACGACGAATTTGAATTTGACGTAGATTCGCCAACTGAGTAATCCCCCCCGCAGACTGAATGGCTTGAGTGATGGTAGGCCACTGGGTAGCTGCTCCACCGTTAGCCAGCCCTGCATCACCCACCAAAATCTGGTTTGTTTGCCCTTGGGGACTGATAATGTATGACCCTGGACGCTTGACTTCACCCACGACACTAACGCGCAGGGTGCGAGCACCCCGCAGGTTGACAGTAATGAGAGGATCTCGAATAAAAGGGGCATAGGCACGGGTCAGCACGTCAGCCGCTTGTTCTAAGGTTAACCCCTGTACGAGAACTCTGCCGATCCAAGGAAGACTAATAGAGCCATCTACCAAAACGACAAAGTTGCCATTAGGTCCACTAAACTCAGGCACATCGAAGATATCCAGACCGATTTGGTCACCTGGCCCCAGGATATACGTGTCTTCAGTTGGGGTGGCAGGGGTAGGAGCAGGAATTAACGTGCGACGTGGGGCTGAATTTGGAGCTAGCTCAGGCACAGGAACCGGCATACCAGGCAATGCAGGAACAATGTCAGTGCTGGGAACAGCACCATTCGTGGGAGTTGAAGATGGAGATGGAACAGGAATTGGTGTTTGCGCTGTGTCTTGAGGAGAGACAGTTTGAGCGAGGCACGGCAAATTGTAGGCTGTCGCTAAGATGGCGACAGTCAGACTCAGCACGGGCTTAATAGTTTTTCTGAGCTGAATCACTGTGATGGAATAGTCAGAACAGGTAGACTTCTGATATTGGGGGCTGGTACGAATCTTACCCAGCGGAGCGGTTTGAACCCTATTCAGCGTAGCTCTCATATGATGTTGCTAATGATCAACACGCGAAAATTGAATGAGTGTTTGGCGTTTAGTCCCTGGCATTGAGTCTATGCATTTGGTTAAATTACGCCAGTAATATCCACTTCTTTAAATATGAACCTGATATAAACCCTGATAGTTTCCTGTTCCCCGCTCTGAATTTGACAATCCGGAAACTTTAACAGGAATTTTAGGAGGGAACGCACTGAGCCGGTGGGATCGTGATGTTCAATTCATGCGTCTAAGCTATCACATGTTTTTGCCACAAACGTCAAAAATGGCTCCTGTATTTAGGGTTTCATCAAGTCCAAACGGTTTCTTCTCCAAATCTTCGCACTCCTTCTCCGTGAAATCTTCTTCTTCAAATCTTTGTACAAGCTTTGGGTTGACTTGATCAAGCTTTCACACATTTTTCCTGAAATTCTGACTACTCTTAGATAACAGGATTCGATCAACCTGCGCTTCCTGCATCTGAACTGCCAGAGAGAATTTATGACTGATTTGCCTCAGCAAGCACCTTCAGCCCATCTTGAGATTATTGTCCTCAACTATCGCACACCTGAATTGACGATCGACTGCTTATTTTCTTTAGTCAAGGAAGTCCAGGCTTTGGCAGGAACTCATGTCACTGTTGTAGATAATGCTTCAGGGGATGGATCTGTTGAAAAAATTGCGAGGGCGATCGCCACTGAAAACTGGAAAGACTGGGTAACTTTTATGCCGTTGGAGCAAAATGGCGGGTATGCCGCTGGCAACAATGCTGCCATCCGACCCATTTTGGCATCCCCAAACCCGCCACCCTATATTTT
>JAAUOQ010000423.1 GCA_012034795.1 Leptolyngbyaceae cyanobacterium CRU_2_3 | reverse complement strand
TCTAAGCGGTCAATCCACTGAGCGATCGCATCGGGTTGTTCTTGCTTCCAAGCTAAGTAATTGACCCGCCCTTGGCTGTCTACATACTGATGTAGTAAAGTATTCCATCTCGAAAAATCCATTGTCTTGTCAGGTGATTTTTGTGAAATAGATCATTCAACCTAGTACAAAGAGGCACAAGTTTGGCTACGGGAGTGGGGGCATTCTTGAATAGAAATCCCCCTTATTTCTTGGAAGGTTAACTAAAGAAAATTAACTAAAACAGTTTTAAGAAGCGGATTGCATCCCTTAAACTACACTTGAACTTAATCCCAAACTTGATCCTATCGCATCAGGAATCCTCCTATGACCCCGAACAGTGATACCAATACGGCGATCGAACTCCTGGAAACCTTGCTCAAGGCAAAGATCAGGCTTCAAGATGCTCAAGCTGAAGCTGAGCCAATGCTAGAAACCGTGAGTCTACTCTTTGAACCTGAAGCTTTGAATGATGACCAAAGAACCTGCTCCGCAATGGGTTGAAGAGTCTTCGCAAGTTATTGGAAGCTCATACTGCCTATGGCGAAGCAGTTCAGCAAGCAGAACCCGCTAGAGAAATTGTCAATCAATTGCTGGGTTCTCAACCGCCTAAACAGAATACCAGCAATGGCAAGGCAGATCCGCAGGACGTAGAAGAAAAACAGGCAGTAGAAGAAAACCAGAAGAGAATCTGGAAAAAGAACCCGAAGAGAAGCTAGAAGAAAATTCAGGGAAGAAACCAGAAGAGAAATCTAAGGCTCCTGTTAAAGGATCTAGCAATGCCTCGGCGAAAACAGCAAAGTAAATTTGGCGTAGCTCCTGGCGAAAACGCAGTCCTGTTCTAGGTTGGTTGAACAATTCAACGTTTATGAAAAAAATATGAAACAAAGCCATTTTAGCCCTGCGCTTTCTTTAGCCTTGGGGTTGAGGGATAGTGATATCGATTTCCGTGACTTTGCCATTGGGGGCGATCGCACTTAAGGGTGGCACTATTGCTGCGGCATTACCAACCACGAGCGTCACGAGTTGTTCGGGCTTCAGATAAGCCTGGGCAACGCGCTGCACATCAGCGATTGTAGTCACTTCTACCTGCTTTTGGTAGCGAAAGATAAAGTCTGGAGGATAGCCATAATATTCATAGCGCATAAACCGCCCCAGGGTTTGGGCAGGCGTGGCAAAACGGAAGATAAACGCATTTAAGACAGAGTCTTTAGCGCTAGTCAGTTCTGCCTGCGTGATTGGGCTAGTGCGAATTTTCTCAATTTCTGCCAAGGTAGATTGAATAAACGGTACGGTGGCATCCGATCGCGTTTGTCCTCCTGCCACAAACACTCCTGGAAAATCGAACTCTGGCGACCAGTAGGCATAGACACTATAGGCTAAGCCCTGACGCGATCGCACGGCATTGACCAATCGCCCACCCATACCATTCATCACTTCATTTAACACAGACAGCGCTGCATAGTCTGGATCATCAAGCTTGCCGCCCAAGTGCCCCATTTGAATACTGCTCTGGGTTAACTGTGGTTGATTGACTAGGAACATTTCGCCCGCTTTTGCCTGAGAGACTTCAGGTAAAGCAGTTTTTGTTTCTATGTCAGAGTTGGGTTGCCAATCGCCTAATTTCGCTTCAATCAGCGATCGCATCTCAGCGCTATCGAAATCACCCACAATTCCTAAAAGTATGGCATCAGGCTGGAAATAGCGCTGGTAAAACTGCTCCAGGTCGCTGCGAGAAATTGGGTTGAGCGTGGCGTATTCTACTGTGCGGGCGTAGGGGCTTATCGGTCCATAGACCAGCTTTTGAAACTCGCGGCTAGCGATGCCTTCGGGGTCGTCATTACGCCGGGCGATCGATCCCTGCCATTGGGTTTTGGTCAGATCAATTTTGTCTTGCGGAAAGGCAGGGTCCCGTAGCACTTCGGCAAAGAGTCCAAAAACTTCATCCAGATCTTCGCTGAGGGCGCTAAAGCTTGCAGTTCCGGATGTCGTATCAATGCCAGTTTCTACCGAGGCGGCTCGCTGCTCCAACAGGGCATTGAGCACCTCTGGTGGATGGTTGCGGGTACCCCCACTCCGCATGACTTCTCCAACAATGCTGGCTAGTCCGGTTTTGTCCGCAGGCTCCAGGCGATCGCCTGTTTTTACCATTGCCGATCCCCCAACCAGCGGTAACTCATGATCTTCTAGCAAAAATACCTGGAGTCCGTTTGCCAACTGAAATTGTGTGTAGTCTGGAATTTTAATTTCGGGAGCAGGAGGTAACTGCAAATCTGTGTAGTGGCGGGGAGTTACGGCCAGGGCTGGTAATTTTCCCCAACCCAACATCACCCATGCCACAGCCAACAACCCGACCAATCCGTACTTCAGCAATTTGCGACTATGGCGCATCCGCCACATTTTCAATGATTGCATGATAGAGCCATTCATCCTTGCGACAGTAATTTCCCAACCGTTAAATTCTTGGGCTGAAACAGATCCTGGGCGACTCGTTGGACATCGGCTGCGGTGACTGCTTCGATCGCCTGTAAATCTTGAAATAAGTTGCGCCAGCTTCCAGTTTTGGCTTCATATTCCGGTAGCAGGCTGGACATCCCTTCGTTGGAAGCCAGAGTGGACAGCAGTCCGGCGCGGGCTTGAGTTTTAACGCGATCGAGTTCCGTAGCCGAAACAGGCTCGGTTTTGAGGCGGGCGAGTTCGGTATCCAGAGCAGTTGCGACTTCATCAACTGTGTGTCCGGGAGCCGTCAGGGCATAGAGCAGCATTAACCCAGGGTAGCGATCGCCCGGAAAGCCATTTGCTACCTGCATATTCAACACGAGCTGTTTTTGCTCGACCAGCGATTGATACAGCCGCGAGGTGCGTCCCCCAGAGAGAATACTACTAATCATCTGGTAAACCGCGTTGTCTGGGTGGGTAATGGCAGGGCGTTGGTAGCCTTCCAGATACCAGGGTTGGGTGGGTAGTTGCAGGGTAATGGCTTGCGGTTCGGTTTGGGCAGGGGCTGAAGCCTGAAGTTCAGGCGCTGAAGACCGCACCCGAAACCGACCAAAATACGCCTGGGCCATCTGTTTGACTTTGACTGGATCTACATCACCGACGATCGCCATCACAATATGATCGGGCGTATAGTAGGTCTGGTAAAACTCCTGGATATCCTGGCGGCTCAGGTTCCGGATATCGGCTTCCGAGCCAATCACTGGACGTCCGTAGGGATTTCCAGGTAGCGCCACCTCCAGAAATTGCTCAATCATTTTGCCGATTGGCGAATTATCAGTCCGCATCCGCCGCTCTTCCAAAATCACGCTTTTCTCTTCATAAAACTCGCGGAAAACGGGTTCTAAAAAGCGTTCAGACTCCAGAGACATCCAAAGTTCTAACTTGTTGGCAGGAAAGCTGTAGAAGTAGCGGGTTGCATCGGTCGAGGTGGTAGCATTTAGCCCCACCCCTCCTGCTTGATCAACAATTCTCCCGTACTCGTTTTGCTTAACGTAGCTGGCAGCTTTGACTTGAGTTTGATCAAATTCTTGCTGGAGCCGAGCAACTTCGTCTGGCTGTTTGGCAGCCAACTGGATCTGCTCTGATAGCTGGTCGAGGCGATCGAGTAAGGGCTTCTCAGCCTGATAGTCTGATGTACCGATCTGGGGGGTTCCTTTAAAGGCAAGATGTTCTAGAAAGTGGGCTGCACCCGTTTTGCCTGGTTTCTCGTAAGCAGAGCCGATATTCACATAGGTCATGAAGGAGACGATCGGTGCTTGATGTCGCTCCATGACAATGAATTTCATGCCGTTGCCTAGTGTGAACTCCGTAATCTGACGTTCAACCTGGTCGATGTAGGGCTTGATATTAGAGGCGGTCACCCCTTCAGCCCAACTTGCGGAGGGTGCTCCTACTGTTACAGCAAGTAGCAGCAGCAAAAATAAACGAACTGACGAATGTAACGCATGAATTTAACAAACGTGATTCCCGCCTTTAGCATAATGACTTTTTCAGCATTTGTT
>JAAUOQ010000042.1 GCA_012034795.1 Leptolyngbyaceae cyanobacterium CRU_2_3 | reverse complement strand
TTTCTATTAATCTAAATCATCTAAAGATTAAGGGGCGATCGCTTTTCCGATACACTCGTGATTACCGCAAAAATTCCTCACTCTATGTCAGACTCTCAAGCGTCAGACTCTCAAGCGATTAGCGCCGCTGTCGCCAAACTTTATGACACCTACCCTTTCCCCCAGAACCCTTGCTAGATCAGCCCCCCTCCAGGCTATAACGTGGCGCTGGAACTGGTTGGGCAGCCTATAGTTTTTGGCACAGGGCAGAAACCTGAGCGTCAGGATATTCGGATTCTGGATGCAGGCTGCGGCTCTGGCGTAGGAACAGAATATTTGGTGCATCTCAATCCGCAAGCCCAGGTCATAGGAATAGATTTGAGTGCAGGCACGTTAGCCGTTGCTAGAGAACGCTGCCAGAGATCAGGAGCGGATCGCGTTGAGTTTCATCACCTCAGCCTGTTTGATGTGAACCAACTTCCAGGCGAGTTTGACCTGATTAATTGTGTTGGTGTTTTGCATCACACCCCTGATCCCATTCGAGGCATCCAAGCCCTGGCTCAAAAGCTTGCTCCTGGCGGCTTGATGCATATTTTCGTCTATGCCGAATTGGGGCGCTGGGAAATTAGGCTGATGCAGCAGGCGATTGCTCTCCTCCAAGGCAACCAACGCGGCGACTACAGTGATGGCGTGCAAGTCGGACGACAAATTTTGCGGCTCTCCCCGACAACAACCGTTTGGTCAAGCGAGAGCAGGAACGCTGGTCGCTAGAAAATCACAAAGACGAGTGCTTTGCAGATATGTATGTTCATCCCCAGGAGATCGACTACAACATTGATACGTTGTTTGAATTAATTGATGCCTCTGGGTTAGAGTTTGTCGGCTTCTCCAATCCCAAGGTATGGCAAATCGATCGGCTCCTGGGCAAAGCTCCAGCATTGATGCAACGGGTAGAAGGATTGAGCGATCGCCAACGCTATCGCCTGATCGAACTGCTCGACCCTGCCACCATCACGCACTATGAATTTTTTCTAGGTCGTGCCCCTTTCACCCAAACGGACTGGTCATCTGATGTGGCTCTTCTGAGAGCCATTCCAGAACGTAGCACCTGCATGGATGGTTGGGATAGCCATTGTCTCTTTAACTGTGACTACCAAATCATTAATCTAACTGAACCAGAATGGCAGTTCCTCAAGGCTGCGGATGGCAATCAGCTACGCTCGACTCAGGAAATTTTAGCGGCGATTGATTTAGGCGTTGATTTAGGCGTGGTGGGAGTGCGATCGCTCCTAGAGAAACAGCTGATTCTTTTGACTCCAAAGGGTTAGTAGGTTGAAATCGTCAAAAACCCTCCTTGGCTAAGGATTAGGTGTGGTTGTTAAAGTAATGGCTACGTCGGCTACAGAACTCCTGACTGAATCTAAAGATCTTTTGTCAGAATCCATTAAGTATTGTTACCTGTCGATGATATGATTTTTAGGGGTCACATTCGACCCCAACCAATACGCTGAGCATGGGTTTCAAGCCTTGTGAATTTGCAAAAACCGCCTCTCGAAACCACAGCCAAATCCAACTTAGAGACGCAGGCAGCAGTGGGTTCCCCGCCTGCTGAAACTCAGCCTGTTATGTCTCCAGAGCCAGACGCTTCTATGCAGGAGTTCTTCCAGCTTCAAGAAAGCCTACTGAAAGTAACGTTGATAATAACAGGCGTTGCCTTTATCTCTGTCTGGATTTTTTATTCTCTTAACATTGCTCTGAATTACCTGCTTGGAGCATGCACAGGTGTGGTTTACTTGAGGATGTTGGCAAGAAATGTCGCACAGCTTGGCAGGGAAAGAAAGCAGTTGGGAAGCTCCCGACTTGCCCTCCTGATTGGAGTGATTGTTGTGGCATCTCGGTTAAACGAGCTACAAATCATGCCAATTTTTTTGGGATTTCTTACCTACAAAGTCGCGATCATTTTTTACATGTTGAAAACGACTCTGCTGCCAGAATCTCGTTAGATTTTGGATATCCTAGCACTCCTTTAAGATCCTGGGAAACTCTCTCGCATGGAAATGTTGAACGCTCTCAATGTCCTCAATGCCTTCCCACTGGCTGAGCTAGAAGTAGGCAAGCAGTTCTACTGGCACTTAGGCAACTTGGAAATTCATGGTCAGATTCTTCTAACCTCCTGGTTCGTTATTGGTGTCCTGGTAGTTGCATCAATCCTCGCTACGCGCAAAATTCAGATGGTTCCGGCGGGTACCCAAAACTTGATGGAGTATGCGCTGGAGTTCATCCGCGATTTAGCCAAAACTCAGATTGGTGAGAAGGAATACCGTCCTTGGGTTCCCTTTATTGGCACGCTGTTCCTGTTCATCTTCATTAGTAACTGGTCAGGCGCTCTGATTCCTTGGAAACTGATCCATATCCCAGAAGGTGAATTGGCAGCTCCAACAGGCGACATTAACACAACAATCGCCCTAGCTTTACTGACTTCGCTGGCATATTTTTATGCTGGCTTCAAAAAGAAGGGCTTAGGCTATTTCGGCAACTACGTGCAGCCGGTCGCCTTCATGTTGCCCTTCAAAATTATTGAAGATTTCACTAAACCGCTCTCCTTAAGCTTCCGTCTTTTTGGAAATATCCTAGCAGACGAGCTTGTGGTGGCTGTGTTGGTTCTTCTGGTTCCCCTATTTATTCCGCTGCCTGTAATGGCGTTGGGTCTGTTCACAAGTGCGATCCAAGCCCTAATTTTCGCAACGCTGGCAGCTTCTTATATCGGGGAAGCAATGGAAGACCACGGTGAGGGACACGAGGAGCATTAATTTCGATCGGAGTTAGCCTCCATCGTCATAATTAGCTACTTTGGTCCATTTAAGCGTTTCGGTCGTCAGATGCGCTCCCCTGAGCGTCTGCACCCTGAAACTGTTTGCAGCGTAAATCACGCTTGCTGATATCGCCTCTCTGTTTTAGTTCTATTAAGGTTTAAGGAAGATCATCATGAATCCAACGGTTGCTGCTGCTTCTGTTCTTGCTGCTGCTCTGGCTGTCGGTTTGGGCGCAATTGGTCCTGGTATTGGTCAAGGTAATGCAGCAGGTCAGGCTGTAGAAGGGATTGCTCGTCAGCCCGAAGCAGAAGGCAAAATTCGGGGTACGTTACTTTTGAGTTTGGCGTTTATGGAAGCGTTGACCATCTACGGTCTTGTTGTAGCACTTGTGTTGCTATTCGCTAATCCCTTCGCATAATCTTCTCTCGTCGTAGGGAGGCGACTGTTCACCTCTCTACGGCGTTACTCAGCATCGACCCTTTTTGTTATCTTCTTGTCGTTTAACCCCTCTGGTGTAAAGGGGGTAATTAGATATGATTTATTCGACTATCCTGCTAGCGGCCGAAGCTGCTGCCGAAGGGGGTAAAGGCGGACTGTTCGACATTGATGCGACTTTACCCATCATGGCGATTCAGTTTCTCGTGCTGGTAGCTGTTCTCAATGCTCTGTTCTACAAACCCATTGGCAAAGCGATCGACGATCGCGATGCTCTGATTCGTTCTAACCAAGCTGAAGCTAAAGAGCGCCTCTCTAAAGCTGAAGCAATGGCCAACAGTATGAGCAAGACTTGGCTGATACTCGTCGTCAAGCTCAAAAGGTGATTGCTGATGCTCAGGCTGAAGCCCAACAAATTGCTTCCCAGCAAATGGCGGCGGCCCAGCAAGAGGCCCAAGTTCAACGGGAGCAGGCTCAGCAGGAGCTAGACCAGCAGAAGCAAGTCGCGATGCAGTCTCTGGAGCAGCAGGTAGATGCCCTCAGTCGGCAGATTCTCGAAAAGCTCTTAGGAACTCAAGCAGTCGGCTAGTCAAGCAAGGCAGTTATTTTTGTGATGGGAATTATGGGGAATCTTATATTGCTGGCTGCTGAGACAGCAAAGCATGGGTTTGGAATCAACTTCGATATCCTGGAAACGAACCTAATTAACCTGGTCATCATTATCAGTGCGCTGGTATATTTTGGTCGGGGTTTCTTGGGGAAAACGCTGTCGGAACGTCGGGCTAAAATTGAAACGGCAATTCAAGAAGCTGAACAGCGCAAGCGGCAGGCGGCAGCGGCATTGGCAGATCAACAGCAAAAGCTAGCTCAAGCTCAGGCGGAAGCGGCTCGAATTCGCTCAGAGGCGGAAACCCGTGCTCAGGCAGCTAGAGAAGCAGTTTTAGCCCAGGCTAAAGAAGATGTAGAACGCCTGAAAGCCTCCGCTGTCCAAGACCTGAACACTCAGCAAGAAAAAATTATTAACGAAGTGCGACAACGAATTGCTGGAATGGCAATTCAACAGGCTGAGTCTCAGTTGCGATCGGGGCTGAGCCAACAAACGCAGCAGCAGTTGATCGATCGCAGCATTGCCACGATAGGAGCAAACTGATGAAATCTAGCCTGGTTTCCGCTGAAATTGCTGAGCCGTATGCTCAAGCCCTGATGTCGGTGGCACAATCGAGTGATCTGGTCGATCGCATCGGTGAAGATGTCAGTGCGGTTTTATCCGTACTCGCTGAATCTAGCGATTTACGCACTTGTTTAGCAAGTCCTCTATTTGAGTCGGAAGTGAAAAAAACGGTGATTCGGCAAGTTGCAGGAGAGCAATTGCATCCGTTTACACTGAACTTTTTGCTGCTATTGGTCGATCGCGGTCGCTTCTCTTTGTAAGAACGAAATCTGCCAACAGTTTCAAGTCCTGCTGCGTCAGCTCAAAAAAGCAGTCTTGGCAGAAGTCACTTCGGCGGTGGAGTTGAGTGAAGAACAGCAGTCTGGGATTCGGCAGAAGGTGCTGGGCATGACCCAAGCTGAACAGGTTGAACTCGCGCTGCGGATTGATCCTGATCTCATTGGGGGTGTGATCATCAAAGTTGGTTCTCAAGTGGTGGACGCCAGCCTCCGCTCTCAATTGCGTCGTATCGGCATGAAGCTGAGCAGCGCCTCCTAAGTGCATCGTTAACCCATCCCAGATGTCGAGGCTTAGATGCCCAGGACAATGCCTTGCTCGCCTGACATCCCATCTGTGCCCCTCATCCTTTAATTTTCCCTCATCCCTATAAATTCAAAGAGAAATACTCATGGCAATCAGTATCAGACCGGATGAAATTAGCGGCATTATTCGCCAGCAGATTGAGCAGTATGACCAGGATGTAAAAACCACAAATGTGGGTACTGTTCTACAAGTGGGCGATGGTATTGCCCGGATTTACGGACTAGACCAGGCAATGGCGGGTGAACTGCTGGAGTTTGAAGATGGCGATCCGTTGGCATCGCTCTCAAACTTGGAAGAAGACAATGTGGGGTGCAGTGCTGAATGGGGCTACTGGCTTAGAATATTCAGGAGGGTTAGTTTCCGTCACCTCAACGGGGAAAATTGCCTCTATTCCTGTGGGCGATGCCATGATTGGCCGAGTCGTAGATGCGTTGGCTCGTCCGATTGATGGTAAAGGCGATATTGCTAGCTCTGAAAGTCGTCTGATTGAATCGAATGCACCAGGAATCATTCAACGTAAGTCAGTCTATGAGCCTTTGCAAACAGGCATTACAGCCATTGATGCCATGATTCCTATTGGTCGGGGTCAACGAGAATTAATCATTGGCGATCGGCAAACGGCAAAACCACAATTGCCGTAGACACGATCCTCAACCAAAAGAGTGAAAAGGTGATCTGCGTCTATGTGGCGATCGGTCAGAAAGCGTCTACAGTGGCTCAAGTCGTAGAAACCTTGCGTGAAAAAGGCGCATTGGACTACACCATCATCGTTGCAGCAAACGCCAACGACCCTGCTGCTTTGCAATATTTAGCGCCTTACACAGGTGCAGCCCTGGCTGAGTACTTCATGTATAAGGGTCAGCACACGCTGGTGATCTACGATGATTTGTCGAAGCAAGCACAGGCTTATCGCCAAATGTCATTGTTGTTGCGTCGTCCGCCAGGTCGGGAAGCTTACCCTGGCGATGTGTTTTATCTTCACTCTCGCTTGCTAGAACGGGCTGCAAAGCTCAGCCCTGAGCTAGGCGAAGGGAGTATGACCGCTCTGCCGATTGTGGAAACCCAAGCAGGTGACGTATCCGCTTACATCCCAACTAACGTGATTTCGATCACAGATGGTCAGATCTTCCTGACTTCTAGTCTGTTCAATTCGGGTCAGCGTCCGGCAGTCAACCCTGGTATTTCGGTGTCCCGTGTGGGTTCTGCGGCTCAAACCAAGGCGATGAAGAAGGTTGCGGGTAAAGTGAAGCTAGAATTGGCTCAGTTTGACGAATTGCAAGCGTTTGCTCAGTTCGCATCTGACCTGGATCAGGCAACCCGTAACCAACTCTCTAGGGGTCAGCGGCTGCGGGAAATCCTCAAGCAACCCCAGTATTCGCCGCTGTCTGTGGGTGAGCAAGTCTCTATTATCTACTCCGGCATCAACGGCTATCTGGATGATATCCCGGTGGAGCAAGTGACTGAATTCGCTAAACAATTGCGAGACTATCTGAGCAATAGCAAGCCTCGTTAATGTGGAATTATGGCGACTGAGAAGGTGCTCAGCCCAGAAGCCGAGGCTTATTGAAGGAAGCGATCGCTGAAGTGAAAAGACCATGCTGGCAACTGCCTAGTCCAACAAGGCACAAGTTTGGCTACCAGAGTGCGGGCTGCCCGCACTACACATCAAGGGTATCCATATCTACGCCATAGACTACTAGTGAGTTTTGGGTTTTGAGTTCTGATTTTTAGGTGTGACGTATTCATGCCTGGCATTTAGAACTCGGAACTTATTTATTGCTTGAGGTTTGAAGATTCATTTCTCTCAAACCTCAAACCTCAAACCTTATGACTCTCTCACCCTTATGGCTAATTTAAAAGAAATCCGCGATCGGATTCAGTCGGTTAAAAATACGCGAAAAATTACGGAAGCCATGCGATTGGTGGCAGCCGCCAAAGTTCGCCGTGCCCAAGAACAGGTAACGGCAACCCGCCCTTTTGCCGATCGCTTGGCTCAAGTACTTTATGGCTTACAGTCTCGCCTGCGGTTTGATGAAGCTGATCTGCCCCTGCTCAAACAACGGGAACTCAAAACGGTTGGTTTGCTGGTTGTATCGGGCGATCGGGGCTTGTGCGGTGGCTACAATGCTAACGTGATCAAACGAGCTGAAACTCGCATCAAAGAATTAAAACAAGCAGGTTTAAGCTATCAACTTGTGCTGGTAGGTCGTAAAGCAATTCAGTATTTTCAGCGTCGAGATCAGCCGATCGCTAAGACTTTTGCGAACCTGGAGCAAATTCCCTCAGCCTCGGAAGCGAGTCAAATTGCCGATGAACTGCTTTCTCTGTTTCTCTCCGAAACCGTAGATTCGGTAGAACTGATCTATACCAAATTTGTTTCGCTGATCAGTTCTCGTCCTGTGATTCAGACCCTGTTGCCGCTTGATCCCGAAAGGATTGACAACACCGATGACGAAATCTTCCGATTGACCAGCCGGGGTGGAGAGTTTCAAGTAGAGCGACAAAAAATTGAGCCATCAACGTCAGCTTCGCTCCCTCAAGACATGATCTTTGAGCAAGATCCGGTGCAAATTTTAGATGCATTGTTGCCTTTGTATCTGAATAACCAATTGCTGCGGGCGCTGCAAGAATCTGCGGCTAGCGAACTTGCAGCCCGGATGACAGCGATGAACAATGCCAGCGACAATGCCAAAGAGTTAATTAAAACCTTGACTCTGTCTTACAACAAAGCCCGGCAAGCTGCAATCACTCAAGAAATTCTTGAAGTGGTGGGTGGCGCTGAAGCTCAAAGATAAGCTATCCAGGATAAAATCTAACCAGATATCTTGTGTAAAAAAGCGGGCGCTCACGAAGCGCCCCTTTTTTTAAGTTTTTTAGGTTGCTTATTTCTCATAACAATTTTCAATTGAATAGAGTACAAATTATTTTTGACAGCCTTGCGAACCGGGGCTTTCAAAAAATAATTTTGACTTTATCCAAGCGCGAAGCGCTATAAAGATTGGGTCTATCGTACCGTTTTAATGCTGTCAACTTTGCGAGCAAACATATCTGTGAAGATACTCATGATGGTTCGCTTGCGGGTAATGATATTGGTCGTGATGGACATCCCAGATTGCAGCGGAACTTCTTTCCCACCCACGGACACAAATTGCTTTTCCATTTCCACCTTCGCTGGAAAACGATAGTAGGGATTAGCTTGATCGGGAGGCAGCGCATCCGAGCCGATGTTAACCAGTTTGCCTTTAATGTCGCCAAACTCGCTGAACGGGAAAGAATCGATTCGCACATCTACATGCATTCCTGTCTTCAGAAAGCCAATGTCTTGGTTTGTGATGTAGACTTCTGCGACCAGAGCATTCGATGGTACAACTTTCAAAATCGGTTCGGTGGTGGTTGCCACAAAGCCAGGGCCCTTTGCCTGTAAATCAAACACCACGCCGTCTACTGGAGAGCGCAACTCTTGGTATTTCAACGTTACTTCTGTTTCACTCATTCTGCTATTGATGTCAGAAATCTGATTCTCGTTATCCACGATCGCTTTATTTAACTGACTCTCGATTGAGGCAAGCTGCTTGTCATTCTCTGCCATTTTGTTGCGGAGATCCGTGTCAGACAAAGCAACAGTATTCGCCAAATTTTGTTGGGCTTGGGCAATTGCAAATTCCAGCCGTTGCCTTTCTAACCTGAGCTTATCCACTTCGGCTTGAGATGCAATCACCTGCTGCTGCTGCCGCGTGACCTGCAATCGCTGAATTCCCCCTTCTTCTAGAAGCGTTGCCAGGTCAGCATAAACTTTTCTATCAATCTCTAGAGTTTTTTGCCCTGACTCTAGTTCGGAAATAGTTTGGTTCAACTGCTCCTGCAACTGCGAGACATCTAACTGGGCTGCGGAGGCTCTGGATTGTGATTCTGCCAAGCCTGACTGGACACGGGCAACCTGTTCTGGTGTCAAATTTGCAGTTGTGCCATTGAGTTGCGCTTCATAGAGGCGGTTCTCTGAGATTAAAGCAGCCCGATTAGCCGTGAGGGACAAAATTTCTGGCGGTAACTTTAACTGCTGGGCTTCTGTCAAGGTCGGCATAGTTGCGCCAGAGATCTGAGAGCGATAAAACTGATTCTGCCGCTGTAACGAGGCCCGAACCTGCTCTAGGGATTGTTGCTGCGCTTTTGCAGCCGTTGGATCGAGCTTTGCCAACAGTTCACCCTGCTTGACTGTCTGTCCATCCTTGACATAGATTTCCTCGATTACGCCTCCCACAGGGGCTTGAATGGGTTGTACCTGTCCTTCAGGCTTTAATTGTCCTTGGGCAGGAATAGCTTCTTCAATCTTGAAAATTGAAGCCCAGAGAATCACGACGCTAGTCACCCCCACAATAGCCCAGACAATTCCTCTTGACCAAGTACTGGTTTGCTGCAAAATTACCGGCTGATCAAACGTTTCTGCCTTGACCATCTTGCTAGTCGGTGCAGAATCGGTGAGTACGGGCTTATGGCCTAACGCCAATTTGGCGAGTCCTTTAGTAGATTTGCCATTAGAGCCATTATGAGCGCCGTTAGAACCATTTTCAGAACCGTTGCCATTCATGGTGAGATTTCCTTCGTCGGTGGGGGTGCGTTAAGGATAGGGAAGTTAAAGAAGGTTTTTTACAGCTCCGCCTCCTGCTGGTGATAGAGGCAGTAGTATCGCCCACGTAGTGCCATCAGTTCCTCGTGAGTTCCTTGCTCAACGGGAGAGCCTTTGTCCATCAACAAAATAATGTCAGCGTTGCGGATGGTGCTCAGCCGGTGAGTAATGAAAAAGACGGTCCGATCGTGAAATGCTTCTGCTAGGTTCAGGCACACTCGCCGTTCGGTGTCATAGTCCAGAGCACTGGTGGCTTCATCCAAAATCAGGAGCCGGGGGTTTTGTAGAACCGTGCGGGCGATCGCCACCCGTTGCCGTTGTCCCCCTGACAGCGAAGCCCCGCGTTCTCCCACTCGTGTATTATAGCCATTGGGCAAGGTCATGATAAATTCATGGGCTACAGCCACTTGAGCAGCCCGAATGATTTCTTCAGGAGAGGCATCAGGGCAGGTGATAGAAATATTTTCCTGAACCGTACCTTCAAATAAGAGTGGATCTTGCGGCACAATTCCAATTTGTCGGCGCAGAGAGTAAAGCTCTACCTTGCCAATGTCGTAACCATCAATCAAGATGCGTCCTGCTTCAAGATCATAGAGGCGCGGCAAAAGTTTCATCATCGTGCTTTTACCGGAACCACTCTGTCCGACAATGCCGATAAACGCTTCAGCAGGAAACTCTAGATTGACACTGCTCAACTGCAACGGCCCACTTGTGCCAAATCGGAACGAGACATCATCAAACTTGACTGTGCCCTGAATCGTCGGCATGGGGATGTTTTGCCGATCGAGTTCATCTGCTTCTGGAGCCGAATCCACAATATCGCTCAATCGCTCAATCGATAGACCAATTTCCTGGAAGTTTTGCCACAGTTGTGCCAGTCTCAGCAGGGGGCTAGTCACATAGCCTGCAATGATCCGGAAAGCGATCAGTTGACCCAGGGTTAGCTCGTTCTGTAGAACCAGGTAAGCTCCTACCCAGAGCACGAGCAAGCCAGAGAGCTGGTTCAAAAAGTTGCTAGCTGCCCCAGCCGTGGTTGAAGTCAGCACTGTTTTGAAACCAGCACTCACGTAGCGAGCGTAGCGCTGCTGCCACTGCCAACGAGTGCGTAGTTCCATATTTTGGGCTTTGACAGTTTGAATCCCACCGACCACTTCTACGAGATAGGATTGGGTTTCGGCATTACGTTCGGCTTTAACCCGCAATTGATCGCGGATGATCGGAGATGCTACAACCGCCAACAACACGAATAGCGGAATTGTTACTAGCGAAACCAGCGATAACAGCCAGCTATAGAAGAACATCACCACGATGTAGATCACCGAGAAGATGGCATCTAGCACCACTGTCAGGGCAGTTCCTGTGAGGAAAGAACGAATGTTTTCTAGTTCGTTAATCCGAGTTGCCAATTCCCCCACGGGGCGGCGTTCAAAGTAGCGCAAGGGCAACCGTAATAGGTGATCGATAATCTCAGAACCCAGGGTCATGTCGATGCGGTTAGTCGTGTCTACGAATAAATACGTTCGTAGACTGCTCAAAATCGCCTCGAAGACTGCCAGAAATAGCAGCAAAATCCCCAGGACATGCAGCGTATCAATACTTTTTGGATGATCACCTTGTCGATGATCACCTGAATCATCAGCGGATTGGCAGGTTAAAAAGACTGGACAAAGAAAGAAGCGATGAAGACCTCAATCAGAACGCGCCGATGCTTCTGAATCGAAGGCAGGAACCAATCCAAGCCAAACCGTTTTTGAGGAGTTTGCCGGGTTGATTTGACCAGCAAGACCTCACCTTGCTGTCCCCAAGTTTCAACAAATTCAGCAGGCTTACGGCGAACGATGCCCAGGTCTGGAACCGCAATCACCATCTCTCGTTCGTTAATTTCATACAGTAGGGCAAAGGTGCCTTGCCACTGGACCATCGCTGGAGCTTCTAATCGTCCTACTGCACTGGCTGGGATGGTGACTAGCTGAGCATGAAGCCCCATCATCTCTGAAACTGCCCCACACAGTTCTAGAGAAATGCTGTTATTGCGCTCAACCTGGTTAACAAGCACCCGTTTGATCACATCTCGCCGGAAAGGAATATTGAGATGCTGGCAGAGCATCTGGAGACAAGCCATTGCTTCTTCTATGGCCCCTTTACCCCGGATAAAGGGATAGCTCTGGGCTGAAGATCCAATGGGTTTGGCTAGCAGGGCTGGGTCTAACTCAGGTGGGCGATCGGGTGCAAAAGCAATTTCTGTCTCTGAAGCTGCGATCGTCTGCACAGGAGGCGTCTCATCTTCTGTGGAGACTGCTGCTTCTATAAACCCTGCCAGCCCAATCACACGAGCAGGCTTTTCACCCGTAACTTCCAATTCAACTAGGCCATTTTCAGGGTCTATTCGAGTTCCAACGGGATAATTGTGAATGGCACCCCCGCCACTGACTAACCAGACGCGATCGCGCTCTAACTGGTTCAGAAGAATCCGACCGGGTGGTAAGTAGCAAACCACTGCTTCAGGTGCTGCCTGAAGCGCGACATCTTTTAGATCCACATCCCCGATCGCCTGCCGATGTAGTTCTCCACCCAGCAAATCAAAAATTTCAATCAGAGGCGATTGATGACGGAAGGCGTCCGCCAACTGGGGTTCGTGGTCTAGCAACGCCAGAAAATCGAGCGATGACAGGGTCAGGCAAATCGTTTCCTGAGAAGCAATCACTGTCTCACAGGGTACACCTCTTACGAGTCCTACCCAGCCCAATACAGCGCCAGGCTGTAGCAATTCCAATGTAATGGGACGCTGAGTCCTGGCGTCATACCCCAGGAGCCGCACCTGCCCTTCATAAAGAACTGAAACTTGGGCGGGCATCTTATCGCGCACTACAACGGCTTGGCCCATGCGGTAGCGCAAAAGCTGAAATTGCTCAGTCAGTTGGGCAAGGGCGCTGGGAGAGAGTTGATCGAAGGGGGCGATCGCAGCCAGAAATTCTTGAACTGTAGCTTTGGTGTAAGTCATGGGGCAGTAGAAGTAACAGTAGAATCACCAGGCGCAAGGGAACCGATCTGACTTAGCTGCTCCTGAAGCCAAGCACTAAAACATTCGTTTAGCAACCGGCGGCGCATGGTATCGTCCATTTGAGCCGGAATAAATTTTTCTAAACGGACTAAGACTAACCATTCGCCCACTCGTGTGGGTGGATTAAGTTGACCCGGCTGGCTCAAGGATAACAACTGCGCCAAGGTTGGGTGTGGTACGCTTAGCTCTACAGGACCAATTAAGCCATCAGTCTGAGCTTCTGGTCCTTGGGAATAGGTGCGAGCTAGCTCTGCTAAAGACTGCTCCCCTTCTAAAATGCGGAAGTAGAGTTCTTGGGCAATTCCCACATCTTGAGTCCGAATCAACGAGTAAATCACGCGATCGAGTTGGTTTTTGCGGCTCAGGAAATAAGATTCTAACTTATGCCCCCAAGTCGCTTGCTTGAATTTTTCAATCCTTAATTCTCTGGTAGCCAGATACTCTAACTGAGCGAGGCTCATACCATACCGGTTTAACCAGGCTCGGACCTCATCCTCGTTAGTAAGCTGATTTTGGGTATAAAACTGTTGAGTTGCACTTGTGCTTTCTTCCGGAGTACATTCAATACCGGCGATCGCTTGGTCAATCAAAATCTCCTGCACAAACTGTGGCAGCATTTGATAGCCTGCCACCAGAGGCAGCATTTCCTCGGCTGTGATGGAGCGACCGGCAATTTGTAAAGCAACAGACATCTTTAAAGTAGGTTCCCTAGCAGTTTGAATATCAACCTCATCTTTACTTTGCCCTAATTTCTGGGTAATAAAGCGATTATTGTGATTTGTTTACTCCCCAACAGGCAACCTGGAGCCTGTTGAACAGTACCAGATGAACAGTACGAGCAGTTTACTGTTCTAGATTGAGCAGCCCTCTCGATTATTGCCCCACAATTAAGCGGCATCCAGGCTATGGCTCTGAGAAAACTAATTTAATTTTCGGGTTCACAACTGTTACATAGATGTTGCCTAGCTAACACCCAGCCTCATTGCTTCCTTTGCTACTCTGAAAGGGGCCGCTCAGGAGAAGACTTAGCGTCATGCATAAACTATTGTCAGGATCTTTGAAAATCGATCGGCTTACGGTCGAAATTGCTGGACTTCCTCATTCTTTAAACGGAACGACGATTGTTCAACTCTCCGACCTCCACTTCGATGGACTGCGACTCTCTGAGCAAATGCTAGAAGAAGCGATCGCGGTTAGCAACCAGACGCAACCTGATCTGGTCGTTCTGACGGGAGATTACGTCACCGACGACCCGGCTCCAATGGATAATCTAGCTCAGCGATTACAGCATCTACAAAGTCAATTAGGTGTTTATGCAGTTTTGGGCAACCACGATATTTACCCCACTGGCTCTCAAGAAAAGGTAACTACGTCTCTCACCCAAGCGGGTATTCAAGTGCTGTGGAATCAAATTGCTTACCCCTTTGGCCAGGATCTACCCCTCGTAGGCTTAGCCGATTTTTGGTCAAAAGATTTTGATCCGATGAGAATTATGTGCCAACTTGAGGCATCTGTCCCTCGAATTGTCTTGTCTCATAATCCTGATAGTGCAGCTGAACTCCAACCTTGGCGCGTCGATTTGCAACTATCCGGACATACACACGGTGGACAAGTTGTGATTCCCGGATTAGGTCCAATACCCACTTGGTATCAAACTATTCGCCGCCGCATCCCCAAACAACTGCGGCCTTGGCTCCCGTATATGCGGGAAGATTGTTACAAAGTTGTGCGCCACTGGGAGTGGGCCCAAGGGTTACATCAAATTGGCTCCAATACTTTATATGTCAATCGCGGTTTAGGGACTTATCTGCCCGGAAGATTGTTTTGCCCTCCAGAAGTGACGGTTTTGACACTAGCTGCCCAGGCGAGAACTTCACCACTACCTGTTCCGCCAAAGATCAAAGCTGCCAGCCCAGTGAGTGCTTAATAGCATCCAATAGATGTGGATTAAAATCTCTTCTAACCCGGCCGGAGGCTGGTGCTGTGAGCCTTCGACTGGGTTTTTAGAGGATTTTGGCGATCGCTAAGCTCCAGTATCCAACCTCAGCTAATCTTCTCGACGGTTCTGCAAGTTTGGGCTGTAACGTGTGTACTGATTGTTAGGGCTACTATTTTCCCTTAAGTAATTCGTCACCAAGCTAACTTCGGGAGCACGCAGAGCAACCAACTTGTTCAACACTCGTTCGACCGCAGTTCGATTGGTTTTACCAGCGGCAATTACCATGAGAATTTCATCGACATGGGTGGTTAAAAAGCTAGCGTCCGTTAAACCAAATAGGTGAGGGGTATCGTATACGACCAAATCATACTTAGATTGAAACTTCTCCATGAGGAAAGTCATGCGATCGCTCCCTAATAACCGAGCTGCTCCCGAAATAGAAGGTCCGGCAGGCAGCACGGCCAGATTTTCAGACAGCATCACCAATTTCAAATCATCAGGATCGCGATTGCTGGTTAGTAGATCGCTGAGTCCTTCTTTATTGGGCAAATTCAGTCGAGTGTGGATTTGTGGCGATCGCATATTGGTATCCACCAACAGCACCCGTTGGTTAGCGCCGGCCGCAGTTTGGGCAATGTAAAGGGCGATCGTTGTTTTGCC
>JAAUOQ010000041.1 GCA_012034795.1 Leptolyngbyaceae cyanobacterium CRU_2_3 | reverse complement strand
ATGCAAAGTTAGCAGATCCGGATAAGCTGATAAACAAATCTAAATCTTTCATCTAGAACGTGATAACCCAAACCTTCTCTTTATAATCACGCTTTCGATCATCTCTCAGTTTCAAACAAGCCTAATAATTGCTGTTCAGCAATTAACTGCTGAACTTCTAAAATTTAAATCTCTGAAATCTCAACTCAAGCCATCTAAAGTTCTACGACAAAAATTGCACCCTGGGGTTGATTCTCATTGACATAAATTTTGCCCTTGTGAGCTTCGATCGCCATTTTGCAAAATGCCAAACCTAACCCTGTTTGAGCAATTCCCCGAACCGAATTGTCCACCTTATATTTCTCAAAAATCGCCTGTCGCAAATCTGCCCGAACCCCAATACCCTGATCTGCAATTTGGAGCCGAGTTCTCCCGTCAGCAAGATAATCGATCTGTAGTGTAATCTGCCCACCACTGGGCGAAAACTTAATGGCATTAGAAAGCAGGTTGTCAAAGACGCGCCGAAACAACGTGACATCCAGGCAGGTAGGTTGGCAGTACTCTGGAAAATGGCTCAATAATTCAATTTGCTTGGAGGCAGCGATCGCTTGAAAATCTGCGATCGCTTGACAGGCTAGCTCACAAAGATTGCATTGCGATCGCTCAATCACCATCTTGCCAGATTCTAGCTTGGCCATCATCAACAGGCTATCAATCATCGACTGAAGTTGCTGACCTGCCTGCGAAATTTGCTCAACTTTGTGTTGCTGTTTTGGCTGTAGCTCGGTGCGCTTGAGGATGGCACAAGACAAAACAATACTTGTTAGGGGATTGCGGAGATCGTGAACAATCATATCTGACATATCTTGACGGAGTTGCAGAGAAGCTTGCAACGCATCATGCTGTTTTTTGATTCGCAGCATCGATCGCACCCTTGCACGGAGTTCTAAAGCACTTACAGGTTTATCGACAAAATCATCGGCCCCTGTCTCCAAACATCTTGCCAGCACTACCTTAGAACTGAGGGCAGTCACCATGATGATGGGAATATGCTGCCAGTGGGGATTTGCCTTAAGTAGTTTGCAGACCTCAATTCCATCCATTTCGGGCATCATCACGTCTAGCAAGACCAAATCGGGGTAGGATAGCTTCTACCCGTTTAATTGCCGCTGCACCGGCTGGAAGCATAGTGCAGTTCATAGCTTTCACCAAATAGAATGCTTTCAATTACATCAAAGCCACTTGGCTCATCATCCACAATCAAAATAGAGTTTTTAGGATCCATGAGCTTTAGACACCTGTTGGCTACTAACTTCGCTATTTACCCAATAGAGTTTTACGGAACAGCGTCTTAAAAATAGAATTTTCTAAGGCAAACTATCTATCGTGAGCTATCTCTATCGTGAACTATGGCATATCTCAATTCAGCAGTATATTATGCCCTAATGTACTGCTGAATCAGGTGAGCTAGGTGATTTAATCGCACCGGTTTAGCAAGATAGTCATTGGCACCAGACTCTCGGCACCGTTCCTGGTCTTCAGACATTGGCAAAGCAGTTAGCGCAATAATCGGCACATGCATCAGTAGAGGGTGTAATCGAATTTGCCGAATCGCTTCTAAGCCATCCATGTTAGGCATTTGGATATCCATTAGGATCAGGCTAGGAGGATGAGCGATCGCTTGCTGCACTGCTTCTAAGCCATCTTTAGCCAAGACAACTCGAAATCCTCTAGCTTGAAGATAATCCGCTAAGGTAGCAACGTTATCAAGATTGTCTTCGGCAAGCAAGATATAGGAAGATGGGCGAATAGATAAAGGTGTAGACAAAAAATTGTTTGATATTGCACCCTTCCACAGTGTTTTAGAGTCCCATAAATCCATCTCCTGCTCTAAAATCAGATCGGTTTTCCAGGGTAGGTTGACCTTAAAACAGCTACCCTGTCCCAACTCACTCACCACAGTAACCTGCCCACCGTGCATTTCCACGATTTGTTTAACCAAAACTAGCCCCAGCCCCGTACCTTCATAGTGGCGTGACAGACTGCTGTCAAGTTGTACAAAGGTTTGAAACAGCTTACCCATATCTTCGGGTGCAATGCCAATTCCTGTGTCAATGACACTAAAGCTGAGGCTGTTTCTCCCTCGATCACCCCGGACCTCTAGTCTGACACTACCCCCTCATGGGTAAATTTGACAGCATTGCTCAGCAGATTCAATAAGACTTGCCGCATCCGACGCTCATCCACCTGAATCATACCTAGCGTATCTGAAAGATCACAGGAAAGGGACACATTTTTGGTGTGCTTGCTGCCGAATTAATGCCAGACTCGCTTCGCAGAGGTCATAAATTGAAGTTTCAGCCCGTTGTATCTCCAACATACCTGCCTCAATTTTCGCCAGATCCAAGATATCGTTGATCAACTCTAGTAAGTGGTTGCCGCTGTCTTGGATAGTTGCCAAAAATTGTCGTTGTTTTGGGGTCAAAGAACCGAAAACTTCTTCCTGCATCACCTCTGATAAACCCAAAATAGAATTGAGCGGCGTCCGGAGTTCATGACTCATGTTGGCCAGAAATTCATCTTTGAGTCGGGTGGCGCGGGCAAGCTCAGCATTGGTGAGAGCAAGCTGCTGGTTGGTTCGGAAGATCTGCTCTTCAGCGGCTTTGCGATCGCTAATATCTACCCACGACCCAATTAGTTCTAGCGGCGTACCTGTCTCATCTCTGACCAGCTTGATTTGATCATACAGCCAGCGATAGCTACCGTCTTTGTGGCGAAAGCGATATTCGCAAGCGGCGTAACCTTGTCGAAACAGTTCGGCTCTACCTGCTCTAAACGCAGGAATGTCATCAGGATGGATGACATTCAGACAAAATTCAGGTTCTAGACATTCTTGCGACTCATAGCCCAAGCTGAGGGTAATGTTGGTACTAATAAATGTCAGGGTTGGAGACTCACCCGGTGTGGCAGAATAGACAATAGCTGGAATAGAGGACAGCAGGTGTTGGAGGCGTTCTTGAGTAATGAACAACTGCTCTTGAACAATCAGGAGATTGCGTTCAGTTTGTTTGCGTTCGGACTCACTGCGCTTGCGTTCGGTAATATTTGTGCTCATGCCCATCAGATAGAGCGGGTAACCCTCGGAATCGCGAATGAGTGCTGCTGTCAGGTTACACCAGATGATTTCACCATCTTTGCGGATATATCGCTTTTCCATCTGAAAGCGAGAAATTTCGCCTGCTAGAAGCCGTTGCACATGCTGTAAATCTTCGCCCACGTCGTCTGGGTGAGTCACGTCTTCAATTCTCTTGGTGACTATCTCAGCGTCGGTGTAGCCAAACTGGTCGTGGTGGGCAGCATTCCACTGTACAAACTGATGCGTTTCAACGCTGGCTAAACCAATAGCGATCGGAGCATTCTCAAAAATTGCCCGAAGCTGGGCTTCACTCTTGCGTAGAGCAGCTTCAGCTTGTTTGAGTGCCGTAATATGTCGCGCCACAATCAAAACTGTTTTGACAGAGCCATCGGCATCAAACTCAGGCACACACCGAGCTTCATGGATTTGTTTACCAGTCGGCAACTCTACCTCATACTCTGTCCGCTCCGCTTCGCCTGTACTAAATACCCGCTGAACTATCTGATCCCAGTGGACCGTAAAAAATTCTGAACAGCCCATTTCGGCGGGTGTTTTGCCAATAAAATCAACAACTGGAATCCCTGTTTCCTGCTCTAACCTAGGACTGACATAGAGGTGGCGAAGCTGGCGATCGAGGCGAACGACAATATCAGGGGAGTGTTCTATCAGTGTCCGAAACTCCTGTTCACGCTGGCGTAGGGCTTCCTCAGTCTGCTTTTGTCGGTGATATCTCGCAACACAGCCACGCCACCCGCAATCTGCCCAGTTTTGTTGTAAAAAGGGCGAATCGTGCAATCTAGTAAAATATCTTCTGATCTTTTAAAATCACGAACATATATCTCTACGTTATCCGCCACTTCCCCTCGCATTGCACGCGCTAGGGGAGCCTGTTCTGAGGGGCAAGGAGTTTTGCGATCGCTCAGATATAGCTGACAGTGAGTCATCCAATCAGCGGGGATTTCATCTTGGCCAATCCCCACAATCCGGCAAGCCGCTGGATTAAACACCAAGACCTCTTGCTCCAAGTTGGTCACGATTAGGCCATCGCCCATACTATTGAGGATCGCTTGCAGCAAATGGGTTTGATTTTGCAGATCGATCTGAGAGCGCATTAGCTCTTGAGTTCGCTCTGCAACTCTGAACTCTAGCTCTTGATTTAACTGTTGTAGTGCTGCGATCGCCCGTTTTCGTTCTAATTCTGCGGCAGCACGGGCTGCAAAAATGCGAAGCAAGTCTTCAGATTGAGCAATATCCGTCAGTGGTTGATCGTCTATGATGCACAACACTCCAATGACTTGTCCCTCTTCACCTTGCAGAGACACACCTAAATAGCTATCTGCCTCTAATTGTTCTAGTACTTGATTATCTGGAAAGACTTCCCCAATGTGGCTAGGGCAAACAAATAAACCCTGCTCTACGGTTCTACCACAGGGGAGCGGCAAGTTGAGGTCAAAGCTGAGAGGCGGATGAAACTGATCATTCGACCAGAGTGCTAGGGTGCTCAGGGTCTGATGATCAATTAGCTCTGTGATCATTGCATGGCGAACTCCCAATGCTGACACGATACTTTGCACCAGCACTGGAAAAAAGTCTTCCCCAGTCGCAGAAACTGTGCCTTGCAGAATGCTTTCTAGAGCTGCTTCACTGCGTTTGCGGGCGGTAATGTTGACACCAATGCCAAGCACACCATACTCATCCCGACCTGGTAACTGAATGGGTTGCTTTTGCCACTGCAACCATTCAATATCAGAGTGGCAACTCTCAACTTGCTCTTCAGGAATAAACAGGGATTGCCGATTGTGAATCACCCATTGATTTTGGCTAAGAAATAGATTAACAGCGGCTGGATCAGCATAAAGGTCTGTAAGGCTTTTGCCGATCAAATCCTCAACAGTTGTGCCATAGAAATTGGCCATTGCCTGATTTGCCAACACATAGCTCCCCTGGTGATCTTTGACAAAATCATGTTGGGGTCGGTATCAATCACCATTCGCAGAAATTCTTGCTGCTGTTTGAGTTGGGTTTCAGGGAGTTTACGCGCACTAATTTCTGGGGTGACTCCATCGCAAATCACATCTCCATTGGGCTGCCGTTCTGGCGGGTTAAACTGACCGCCCACATGAGTCATAACTTCTCGCAAAATGTACATTACACTGCCATCGCCGCCATCCTCTACTGCCGCCGATTCAGCGCTGAGTACTGAGCAAGTTACGTCTACTCTCAGCGATCGCTCACCCAATTGCAATTGGTATAGCCCTCGGCAACTCTCGCTACTAGCTCCACTGGACTGGGGATTAGGAAAAAGGATCGGTAGCGCAGGACTGAGAGGCAAAACTTCGCCCAAGGGTTGATGAAGAACAGTGCCACGAGAACGTCCGATCAAGCGATCGAATGCTGGATTGCACCATTCAATTTGTCCATGAGCGTCTGTTTGAACGATCGCCTCATCCACTTGTGCTAAAGCACATTCCATTCTGCTGAGCGCGATCTGAAGCTGCTGGATCAGCCTGAGTGGATCGTTAGAATTAGGCATGATTAGAGAGTCAGACATGTCAATCAACCAGAAGGATGGCAGAGAATTAGCACTGATCTTCAGTGCTCCCAAAATCAAACAGCTAATCTCTAAGTAAATCCGATAGGAATGTCAAAATTGTTACCTTCATTTACAACTTTAGTGAAAATGACACACTCATCAAACAGCATTAATTCAGTCAGTCATTCAGGTTATGACTTATGGAGAATTGCGATATCCCTACTTTAAACTAGAAAAGTTTGAGTTATGGCCAGAGCCTCAAAGGTGAAGACAGGGTACAGAGGTAAAACTCCTTAGCTGAGGGTGCAGCCCCTACACCTGCATTTCCTTGGGCTGACCTCCTCGTGGCTTTGGCTGAATGGCAACAGCTATCAGGCTTGAGTCGCCGCAACTCAAACATCAATCGTTTTCACCCTTCAGGAGCGTTGTGATAGCCAAGTTACTGAAATCCTCGTCCGCGTCTTCTTGTTGCTCTTAAGTGCGATCGGACTGTTCTTAAGCCTGTGGATTGTCATTCCTGCCCCTACTTTTACCCTGCTGCCGCTAGGGGTAGGAGCACCCGAAGTCAGTCCGTGGCTGTTTGGGCTGAATGCAATCGTAGTGCTGTTTTTGCTATTTAGCCATTACAAAGGCTGGATTTATTCAATGGCCATTGCCTGTTGTGTAGCGGGGATGGTTCTGAGCGCTTATCCTCTTAGTCAAGTGGCTACAGCCAATCTAAAAGCAATCGATGCCATGTATCAAACCCTCGGCATTGATTACCCCGCCAAGATTCCGGCTGAGATGCGAACCCAAATGCGTCCCCGGCCGTTTGTGTTGTCAGATGTCTTTCGAGGGATTCCCCTAGAAGCAGTGCGGCAACAGTCTGGCATCCAATTTGCTCAACCCAAGGGGGTGCCACTATTTCTCGAAGTCTATCAACCGTTGGAATCCGGTCGCCATCCCACCATTGTCACACTTTATGGGGGCGCTTGGCAAAACGGCAACCCCACTCTGAACTCCGAGTTTAACCGCTACATGGCCTCTCGTGGCTATACCGTTGTGGCAATCGACTATCGCCATGCCCCAAATACCCCTTTCCTGCACAAATTGAAGATGTCCGATCGGCACTATCCTATATTCGCAAACATGCCCAGACCCTAGAAGTGAATCTAGAGCAAATGGTCTTGATGGGGCGATCGGCAGGTGCACAGTTAGCGATGTTGGCAGCCTATATGCCTAATTCGCCACCTGTGAAGGCAGTGATCAATTACTACGGACCCGTCAATCTTACCCTGGGCTACAATGACCCTCCTCATCCAGACCCAATCAACAGCCGCGCCATTTTGAAAGCCTTTCTGGGCGGCAGTCCCCAAGAAAAACCAGGGCTTTATCGGGATGCCTCTCCTTATACCTACGCTACGGGTAAACAGCCACCCACACTCCTGATTTATGGTGGTCGAGAGCATGTGGTTCAGGCAAAGTTCGGGCGGGCTTTGAGCAATCGCCTCAAGGCTGCTGGCAATCAAGCTGTTTTTATTGAACTCCCTTGGTCAGAACATGCGTTTGATGCCATCTTTAACGGAGTGGGAAATCAGATAGCGCTGTACTATACAGAACGGTTTATCGCTTGGGCCGTACATCAGGGACGATAGGGAGGTAGGCTATTCGACAGGCGATCGATTAGGCGCGGAGTAGAACTTCATGCGGACACTATATTTTTTGGTTCCAGGAACGGGGGGCAAATTTGCCTGCGGCGGTTTGTGGGCAGAACTGAAGACGCTCGATTTAGCTAAACAGGTTTGCACCGCTGAGGTGGCAACTTATCGCCAGCGAGAGCAAAATACGCGATTTTTAGACGATTTACTTCAGGAATCTAACTTGCAGGATTCTATCTTCGTGCTGAGTTGGGGGTTTGATGTTGCTCAGCTAGCTGCCAAGCTCCATCGGCAACATGTGATTTACCATGCCCACAGTGCTGGATATGGGTTTAGTTTACCTGTTCATATTCCCATCATCACCGTTAGCCGCAATACCCTAGGCTATTGGGGGCAAAAGGCTCCACACTCGCTGATTTACTATTTGCCTAACCTAATCTCTCATGAGTTTCACAATAGGCAGGGCGATCGCGACTTGGATGTACTGGTGCAAGCCCGCAAGTCATCGGAGTATTTACTGCACGATCTAATTCCTGCTTTACAACAAAAGTGCCGGGTGGAAGTGGTGAACTCCTATGTAGAAGATTTGCCAGGACTCTTCAACCGAGCCAAAATCTACCTGTATGATTCTGCCGAGTACTGGGCGCAGCAAAGAGTGAGCGAAGGATTTGGGCTACAGCCGCTCGAAGCGATCGCCTGTGGGTGCCAGGTGTTCTCCAGCGTCAATGGCGGATTGTCAGACTATCTCGATCCAGGGTTTAACGCCCACAAAATTGCCTGCTACTCCAAAGAATATGATGTTCAGCGGATTTTACAGACACTCAATGCCTCCCCTGTAGATCTGCCCGATGAATTCTTTGCCGAACATCGAGGAGAAGCGATCGTCAAACGGTTGACAACGATCTTAAACGAGATCAATTACTTTTTTGATCACAGAGAAACTCATCCCTCGACGATCCAGCCCCTTACCCAGACCAGGCTGATTCGCCTCAATGCCAAAAGACTCTTTAACAAGCTGAAGCAAAAATTATTCAGCGGCACTTCCAATCAGTAATTGAGCGATCGCCTCAATGTAATCTGGAATTGCTTCGCCTCCCACTCGACAAGCTTCTCGGTCTACTGACAGCAAATCCTCTCCCCAAATGACTTTACCCAGGGCGATCGCTTCTCCTCGGTCGGGCTTCCAATCGGGGCTAACAAATTTGCGATCGCCATCCACCACAGCGCCCTCAAACAAATGCCCGATCGTAAAATAGACATCTTGCAGCACTAACGGCACTGAAGGGCGATGTAATTGTCCACGAGAATGGGCACTTCTGGCTTTGTAGCGGGCGCGCGGAAATAGACCATAGAGATTTTTAAGAGAGGCAGAAATCAGCGGTGCGTCTTTCAGATAAGTGCGCTTGAATGCAGATACACTAATCCGACAATCGACTTCTGAGAGCAGTGCTGGCGCTAGCATCATAGGAAAGCGAACTGGATGGGGCGATCGATTAGGGTATTCCTTCAGCGGCAAAGTATCGGCATCTAATAGCTGCATTCCTGAATCCAGCAGAGCATATAGCCCATTGCGGCTAGCAATCTGCTCCAAAGATGTAGCAGAGCAAACTCCCTCCACAATCAAGATTTCTGCCTGGGGACTCGCTTGCCGTAGTCCCGCTAACACAGCTTGCAAAACGCCCATACTCACTGTCACAGGCGGACTTGCCGGATAGCCCAGATTCGGTTTCACCAAAATTCGTCGAGCATTCTGGGCGGCATCAGGCGGCAGATAAATAAATTTTTCGGTATCGGTGACTTGAACGTCAGTTTGAGCGAAGGTAGGCATGGAGAAGAAGCCAGGAGCATGAGAACAGGATATTTTGTGATCCTCGCCGATTTTTTGACTTTTAAGGAGAGATCTGAGATTTATCCGAAGAAATGCTCAACAGACATCTAGCCAATTAGGAAAAAAGCGGCGCAGGTATGACCTACACCGCTGATTCAAGGAGCTATCTCATCCACTTCAGGACTGATTCCATTCGCTTTGCAGGCATCTCTAGAGTAGCTACTGAGGCTAATAATAGTTTCATCCAACTCAGCAACTCAGTCGCTTAATTGCTGCTAGCGCTCGTAACTTCACCCGTCTCCGACAGTTCCGAAGATGAAGACAGAGTAGCTTGACTGAGTTCAGCTAAATTGAGTTTCACAACTTTGTGACGAGCCTCAGCCACTTTTGGCAAAGTCAAACTTAGGATGCCATCTTTATACTCAGCTTGTACCTGGTCATTTTGCACCGCTACAGGTAAAGCTACAGTTCGGTAAAACTTGCCATATCGGAACTCCGATTTGTAATACCCGTTTTCATGATTTTGCGGTTCATAGGAGCGATCGCCAGCAATAGAAACCGCTTCACGAGTAACCTCAACGTTCATTTTCTGGGTATCTACACCCGGTATTTGAGCCCGTAAAATCAAGGTATCGCCATTATCCTTTAATTCAATGGCCGGCATCCAGTTAAGACGATGACTAGCAGGTTCGGTGACATCATCAAACAAGCGATCAACTTGACGACGTAGAGTTTCCATTTCATGCCAAGGCTGCCAGTAACGCACGAGCATAGGTTTACTTCCTTTTGGGTAACGCTGAGAAACTTGAATCTTCATGTTTCTATAGTGCCGCGAGGCTCAGGTAAACACATTGGGGAGAACTACACTCAGGCTGGGGAGGTTTCCCAACCGTGTGCATGTTACCCTCAAATAAGATTCACCTTGATCAGGACTTCTCGACTCTGGTATGCCAAGCCAATCGCCAATTCTGCACATCCTTTGGGTTATTTGTCTCAGTTTCCTTTGCCTTTTACCTGGGCAACCTGCCGAGGCATCTGCCCAACTGACCTGGCTTGATGTTCCCCAACTTGATGTTCCCCAACCTGATACTGCCAGCTTTCGCAAAGTCTTGGAGCCTCAAATCTGGAATTTCCCACAAGACCTGGGTGCCCATGAAGCCTATCAAACAGAATGGTGGTACTACACTGGCAATTTGCAAACTTCAGCAGAACGACCGTTTGGTTTTCAGCTCACCTTTTTTCGGCAGGCGCTGAACCCCATTGTCCCAACAGTATCTCACCCCTCTCATTGGCGTAGCAATCAAATTTACTCTGCCCACTTTACAGTGAGCGATATTACAGATCGCCGCTTCTATCCCTACGAGCGTTTCAGCCGAGGCACAGTCAATCTGGCAGGAGCAGTGGCAAAACCCTATCATGTCTGGCTAGAAGATTGGTCAGCCACAGAACTCGAACCTGGAAAAGTCCGATTGCAGGCTCAGACTCCAGATGTGTCGTTAGATCTGGTCGTTACCCAAACCTTACCTCCTATTTTGCAGGGCGATCGCGGTTTCAGCGTTAAAGGGCTAGAACCCGGCAATGCCTCCTACTACTATTCTTTAGTCCAGCAACCCAGCGTTGGAACCATCACCATTGATGGCAAAAGCTACGACGTAACCGGGACAACCTGGAAAGATCACGAGTACTCTACAAGCTCGCTGAGTGCTGGCACTGTAGGTTGGGACTGGTTTTCTATGCAGTTTGATAATGGCTCAGCACTGATGCTCTACCTTTTACGGCATGATGACGGTACTCTAGAATCTACTTCAGCGGGTACATTTATCGAATCGACCGGGGAAACACAACCTTTAAGCTGGCAAGATTGGCAAGTCAATGTTTTAGATACTTGGAAAAGTCCCCAAAGTGGAGCAATCTACCCAGCAAAGTGGTCAATTGCCATTCCAAAACTTAATTTGACTTGCAAGGACAGCCCCTCATGCCTAACCAGGAGTTAAACACCTCAACTGCAACGTATTGGGAGGGAGCCGTTGCCTTTGAGGGCAAGTTACAAGACCAACCCCTTCAAGGTAAAGGCTACGTAGAGTTAACTGGCTACGCCGATCGCCTGGATGCACTACTTTCCAACCGTACACCCTAATCAATTGAGTACGCTCTAATTGAGCATTCCTCACTAAGACCCCCACTGAGACACTTGTAATGGCAGAACAACCCACACTGACGACACTTAAATGTCATATTCCCAAAACTTGGCAAGCAGAAATTCAAGCCCTTGCCCGTCAGGCTGGACATAGCCCCGAACAGGTGATTTATGAAGCGATCGCTCAATACTTAGGTAAGAGTAGTGGTAAGAGTAGCAGTAAAAGCAAGGGTCAAAATAATTCTACCCCTCATGTTCTGACAGAAGTACAGCAACGACTAGAGATTGTTGAGCACCGTAGTCATAAAGCAGATGAAGCCATGATACAAGTTCTGGCACTAACTGTCCGGGTAGCGGCTCTTGAACAGGTCATCCAGCTAGCAAGACTTACACCGCGATCGCTAGATTTCAAACCCACAGATGAAGAAGATCCTGACGATGAACCCGATGAGATTCTGACTAGCTTTCTAGAGTCTGAGGATCTCCAAGATCGAGTAACCCAGACAACTCGCTCTTCTGCTAACTCCCAAAATCTCACTACATCACGGACCGACGAAGATGAAGATATGGAAGATGAAGCAGATGAGATCTTGCATGACTTCATAGAACCCTAAGATCCATTTCAACCAGAGAGGTAAGCATGTCATATACCTGTGAACTCGGCAATGGACACCATCTCTATCTAGACAATCCAGGCATGGAGACGATCGTCACCTGGTCTAGCAGCAGTGCTGGCAACAGCAGCAGAGCAGTCAAAATCTACAAACTGGAGTCTGGACAGCCGCTCCAGAAATCTTTTACACAACCAGTGGTGTAGCAGTAGTGAAGCTGCATACTGCTCAGGGAGAATTGTTTGTGCAAACCCAAGGATGCGGCATAAACGTACTGAGCAAGCAACCTGACTTCAGTAACGCCCAACAGATGCAAGTTCAGTTAAGCTCTCACTCTTCCACCTTGCCGCCTATGCAGCCCATGACACCCTTGCAACCCATGACACCCCTGAAAATGAGGGACATGCAAATGAGCCTGAATCCCATGACAATGCAGATGGGCAATATGGCGATGCAGATGGAAACACCTGCCTCCGTCAACCCAACAACCCACCGCTTTTGTAGTCAGTGCGGAGCGTCTACAAAGCTTGGCGATCGCTTTTGCTCTAGCTGCGGCCATCAACTGACCTAGCAGATTTTAATCTAGCAATTTGGCAGTAGGGTAACTTATGCCCAAATCCACTAGTTGATTGAGAATAGATCAGTTAACCTGATGGGTAACTCCTGCAAGGGATAAGCGCGATCGCTCACTTGTTGCTGAACTTAAAATGGATTAAATTCTATGAATTCTGATACCTTCATCCAAATTGCTCAGAAAAGCCTGCGTGTCACTTTGGGCGCGACCGCTGCCTTCGTTGAAACACTGCAAGATTCACAGCAAAGAGAAGCCAATCTTGCCAAACTCAAAACAGAACTCAGCCAACTGGCAAACGAGTGGGAAGTCAAGGGAGAATCCGCAGAGCGCGAAGCCCGTAGTTTTGTTGATTCTTTAATCAATCAAGCTTCTAGCCGGGTTAGCCAGCCTAGCGACGCCTCCAGCAGGACGGTTGCTACAATCGCTAGCCCCGTAACACCTGCTGATGTGCAGCAGGACCTACAGGAACTGACAGAGCAAATCGCTGCTTTACGAAGCGAATTAGAGAAACTACGCGCACAAGACTCGTAAACATTACACGCAACACCGGCGTTACCACGATTACTTACCAGCGCAACTACTCAATAATCCTCATTGAAGACAATTTTGCAGGTCATTATGAACCGTCTTGAAATCCAGAGGGCTTTGGATTTCGACGGTTTTTTACTTTTAATCGTTCTCCCAATCTTCACGACCCAATAGATCACCAACCCGATCTCTCAAGAGGTAATCATTATCTTCTAAAACACATTCTACGCAAGACCACTCACGAGCAGGAATGTACTGGCAGAGAACATAGATAGGTTGTTGGCGACTAATCGCCCCTTTCTGCACCAGTTGACGTGCTTCGTCTTTAATTAAATTCATCGAATACTGAATTGCTTGAATCATGACTCACTCTACTTGCTGTTCAGTTATATGATTTGGATTGATATAGCTACACCAGGGAGATACGTAAGGGACAGATCTACGGTGCAGTTTAAAATCTGAATTAGATAGGCTTAATCTGTAGTCGAGGATACTGAATTATCCTTATCTTACGCTTACGCTAGCTTGATTATATGAATAAACATTACAAAAGTCACGAGATCTTGACGAAATAGCATGTGCCTATGTTCCGTATAAGAAAGTGCTATAGAACCTAAGCTAGCGCCGTGAGACATTACAATGGAAAACCCAACAACAACAAATCTGATTGAGCAACTGAGCTTTACTTAGGAAGAAAATGCTGCAAATTTTTAGGGGGTGATGAATTTGCTGCTCACTTGAGTCTAGAGAGATAGGCGATCGCCCACTTTACTTCAGACTAAAGCTCTTTGAGTGGAAATAGTTAACAGAAATAATACTCTTTAGTGTTTCTTAAGTTTTCTTAGTCAGGACTTAACTTTCCCATCATGCAATTCAGCCGCTGCTGGGCCAATTCTGCCGCCAGATCAATCGCAGATTTCATGCTCGTTGCATCTGCGACTCCCCGACCCGCAATATCAAATGCCGTGCCGTGATCGGGAGAGGTACGAACAAATGGCAAGCCAATGGTGGTATTAACTGCGCGATCGAAAGCCATCAGTTTCACCGGAATCAATCCCTGGTCATGGTAAAGCGCTAGATAAGCATCGCCAGCATTGCTTATCTCATTCTTGCCTAACTCATTCTTGCCTAACTCATTCTTGCCTAACATGCTGCCATACCAGGACTGCCCTGGACGTACCCAAAGTGTGTCAGGTGGTACTGGGCCAATTAAATGTACCTGGGCAATCGATCGCGCATCTCTCTCATCCAAGGAATCAACCAATCTTGTTCCTCTCGCCCCAGTTGTCCCTGTTCACCACTGTGAGGATTGAGTCCAGCCACGACGATCTGAGGTTTTTCAACACCAAAGTCTCGTTGTAAGCAAGCTACTAATAGCTCTAGTTTATAGGTCAGCAAATCAGGCGTTAGCGCATTGGACACTTGCCGTAAGGGAATATGGGTAGTTGCTAGCAAAGTCCGCAGTGTCCACCCCGTGTGGGGCGATCGCGCTACAAACAGCATGCCATAACGCTCTACATTCGATCGCTCTGCCAATAGTTCGGTTTGCCCTGGGTAAAAATGACCCGCCGCTTTCCAGGCAGATTTGGCAATCGGAGCCGTCACAATCGCCTGGAATTTACCCGCCAAAGCCTGAGCGATCGCCAGTTCCAAAAACTGGAAGCTGGCAGACCCACTGGCAGCACTTTCTTGGCCTGGCACAATCTGTTGTAAAAGAGCATCTTCAAGGGGCACCTCCAAAAGCGAAAATGCTAGGGGATCAGCCACTTCTCCAACCCCTACCTTTTGAGACAGCCAATCATAGGTTTGGCGCAGCAGCGATCGGTTACCCACCAGCGTCACATCACACTTTTGACTTAGATCTGTATCGCCTAGCGCTTTTTCACTGAGCGCCTTTAATGTCACCTCAGCGCCTATACCCGCAGGATCACCCAGAGCGATCGCAATTTTAGGGCGTTGCACCCCTGATGAATTAGAAGGAGTCATAAAAAAGAATCAATTGTTGCATAGAACAACACTAGGCAAAGGCAGGCGTTAAAGCAAACAAACCCGGCTGAATCAACGGTTGCAGGAGGACTGATGTGAACAAGGCTGTCTACTTTTTTGACGCTAAACTGCTTTACAATACCTTGCATAACCTTGCATAGGTTCATGCCTGTCTAGTTGCTCCAGCCGGAGAGCTTTACAAGGTTATCAGTAGCTTGAACCGCTTGAACCCAAATTAATCCTCAATGTTGGAGAACTTGACATAACTATGGGCGAAATTTTTACAGCAGCTATTCTTTCCTCGTCTCTCATTTTAGTGGG
>JAAUOQ010000040.1 GCA_012034795.1 Leptolyngbyaceae cyanobacterium CRU_2_3 | reverse complement strand
AACGTAAACACCAAAGATAATCCTGACTTGAACCATGATCTGTTCCTAGGTTGAATGGGCCGTTAGATAGTGAGTGTGTGTGATCTGATAGTCAACTCTTGCAATTTTAAGCATTGCTTAGAGCCTCAGTAGATCGCAAATGGTTTTTTGGGGCGCGCGTCGCGCGCCCCAAAAAACCAAAAATCCTGGTTTTCCGCCCGCGCAGCGGGCGGAAAACCAGGATTTTGAAAGGATTTTTTGGAGCTTTGCGATCTACTGAGCCTAGCCGAAAACCCATTCTGTGGGGTGGGCATTGCCCATCCTATTGGTGATGTATCCCATGCGATTGAGGTTTCAGATAGGCTTTTCAGGCTTAGCAGATTTACGATTGTCTTTTTTCTGGGCTGCTTCATGTTTCTGGGCTGCTTCATGCAAGATGAGGCGATTGCCTACGGGATCATAGGCATAGACTTCGCGACCATGGGAAACTACCATCACGTCGCTAGGCAGTAGATGATCGGCAGTCAGATGAGCTTCCATAAAAGCCTTCTCCACGGCGGCGATCGCTGCCTCCAGTTCTTCCACTTCAAGACATAAGCTCATACTGCCTGCTTGAGCTTCAAATTCCGATCGATAGTTCGTTTTGGGCTTAAAGATGCCTACCCGCAGTCCTGGAAGCTGAAACTCGGCGTAAACATCTGGGATATGCACAACAGGCTCCTGCCCAAAAAGCTGCGTGTAAAACCGTACCAGAGTTTTTCCGTCCGGATCTGCTAACGCCACAAACACAGTGCTGCACTGCAAAGCCATAGTATTTTTTATAAAGTTTGAAAGCCACACTATCGAGTAAGCGTATGCGATCCACAATTTGCTAACGGCTGTCCCCGACACTTGACATCTAGGTCTTTACCCTGATGTAACGATCATCTGACATTCCTGTGCATCTGCGTACCAACGCGCTAGAAATTTGAACTAGAGTTGAAAGAAGGATTTGATCGAGCAGATTCAGGGGATTCTGGTAATCTTGTTGAATCTATGGGATGAATCTTGAGATCAAACTTGGAATAATGTAGCGTTTTCTAGAGTTAGGCATGAAACTGGCAGCACGTTTGGGACAGGTCACTCCGTCGGTGACGTTGGCGATCGATGCAAAAGCGAAAGCAATGAAGGCAGAAGGACTGGATGTGCTGAGCTTCAGTGTCGGTGAGCCAGACTTTAATACGCCTGCTCACATTCGAGCCGCTGCCGCCGCTGCATTAGAAAGCGGCAAAACCCGCTATGGGGCAACGGTAGGCGAACTCAGGCTGAGAGAAGCGATCGCCCATAAGCTGCAACGAGATAATGCTCTGTGCTATGGCTCTGAAAACATTGTTGTGACCAATGGTGGCAAACAATCCCTGTACAATGTGCTGATGGCTATGGTGGAAGCGGGTGATGAGGTGATTATTCCCTCTCCCTACTGGCTGAGCTACCCAGAAATGGTGAAGTTGACCGGAGGCACCCCCGTAATTGTGCCAACCACGGCTGCATCAGAGTTCAAGATCACGCCAGAACAGCTTAAGCAAGCCATTACGCCAAAAACCAAAATTTTTATTCTCAACTCGCCTTCTAATCCTACGGGCATGGTTTATACACCTGACGAGATCCGAGCTTTGGCTCAGGTGGTGGTGGATCATGATATTTGGGTCATTTCTGATGAGATTTACGAAAAGATTCTCTACGATGGAGCCGTTCATCTCAGTATTGGGGCAGTCAACCCGGAAGTGTTTGAGCATACAATCGTCAGCAGTGGTTTTGCCAAAACCTATGCTATGACTGGCTGGCGAGTCGGTTTTTTGGCGGCTCCGTTGCCCATCGTTAAAGCCGTCAGTACGATTCAGGGACACAGCACCTCTAATGTCTGCACCTTTGCTCAGTATGGAGCGATCGCTGCCTACGAAGACTCTCAAGACTGCGTTCAGGAAATGTTAAATGCCTTTACTGAGCGTCGCAAAGTCATTCTCGGTTGTTTAGAATCTATTCCTGGCATCAGTTGCCCTCAGCCCAATGGCGCTTTCTATGTCTTTGCAGATATCAGCAAGAGCGGCATGAAATCTGTTGATTTTCCAGTGCCTTGCTAGAGGAACAACAGGTTGCCGTCATTCCTGGGCTGGCATTTGGGACAGAAGGCTGTGTTCGCCTCTCTTACGCCACTGATGTAGAAACGATCGAGCGAGGAATTGAACGAATTGCTACATTTTTAAAATCACGGCTGTAGACAAGCTGAATAACTTTAAAACAGAATTATCTCCAGTATTGGAAAAGGCTTTCATGATCAAGGACATTGGCAGACTGAAACTTTCATCCCACCTTAAAAATTATTCCTCAACAGATTTATCAAACTTATCTTCAACTTCTCGTGGGTTGGCTTCTAATGGGCTAACAAAGCCACCTAGCCAGCGGCGAGCCAGTGCTGACCTAGCAGGAAACACTAAGAAAACTGCCTTGATCTTGCCAACTACGAGCGCACAAACCTTCCGAGATGGGGTTAGCCGCAACGATTCAGACTTCTACAGCTTTACGATTGATACGAGTAGCAACGTTCAAGTTTCATTTCTAAATCAGTCGAAAGTTAACAGTATTGTCAAAACCGTCCTCAATGGCAATGGCAGCGTTTTCGTTTCTGCAAGCCAGAAACAGATAGAAAATGTCCAGCCACGCCAGGATGCGATCGCCCTCTATCGACGCCTCACCCCCGGAACTTACTATGTGAGACTTAAGAGCCGCTCGGCTAGTGAGAGTAAGTACAAGCTGTCAGTTTCTATTACTCCTGCTCCCCCGGTTGTTGATTGTGGTTGTGGAGGTTAAACGGTTTCATGTGGCAAATTAACCCAGCCTACTGAGGTTTGGTAGGGTTTTGAGTGGGGGAACTGCTATTTCGTGGCGAGTTATTTTGCGATGGATTATTTTGTGAGGGATTAGGAACGGGAATGAGGGGTGCTGCAATCCTTGTCCAAGCTGTTCGACCTACGACACGACCGTTGTGAAAGACCACTTGTACTATGCGATCGCTGCCCTGCAACTGCCATCGATAAGCCGTGGTTCCAGAATTGGCTTGAGTCCAGTTCTGTTCACCAACACCGTTTCGCCCAAAAAGCGTTGTGACTTCTCCAAGGGTCATGCCTAGCCCTACTTGACTAAACTGAGCACTTGTAATCTCTGGTAAGGGCGGTGGAACTGGAATGGGTGCGACTGCTGGAGGTGGTGTGCTGGTGGCTGGTGTGCTGGTGGGAGTGTCCGGTGTGCTGGATGTGGTGCTGGGTGTGGCGGACATCGCAGGTAGTTCTGAAATTGCTATCCCAGCCAATGTCATCAAGCTAGGAGCCGTGAGGGCGATTGCCCCTAAAATCCAGGTTGGTGTCTTCATGGGGTTAAAAAAGCAGGTTACAAATTATTCTGGGACCAGAATTTTCTACTTAAGACGCAGACTAACTGAAAAAGTTCTATGGAAATGTATAGAGCATCAGGTTTTTCAGGCTCTTATTTGCGGTCGTCATCCTCCTGGAGGTTGCAACCAAAGATCTGCCACTTCATCTGATGGAAACAGTCCAAACCAGGCAAGATTTTGGACATAGTATGCTGAGTCATTATCCCAAATGCCAGCTTGATAGGTTGGTAGAAGTTTTTGCTGGCGGATTTCTGCCGCGATCGCCGGATCAACAATTTCGAATGCCGGATAGAGCATGGCATATTGACTAGTGGCTTCGTAGCTGGCATTCGGCGTACCCAATAGTGTAATTCGAGCTGGGATAGACTGGTTCGATCGCCACATTGCTTGTAGAGGCTGTAGATGTTCCTGTAAAAACGTCTTAGCTCTGGTTTCTTTGAACCAGTTTGCATCTAACGAAATACGCCACCAAACCCGATAAGCATCAAAACTATAGATACTGCGAAGATGGATATTGAGTGGCAGAGGTTCAAACTTGCCCGTCTTGGTATTAAGCGCGACCCAATCGCTCGGTAAGCCCACCAACGAAACGCGGCTAGACTCCTCTAAGGCCTGATAGCTACTGTCTACCAGGCTGAGCCAATCTCGCTCTGAATCAACTTGGGCAAACAGTCGGAAGGCGTAGGGAGCAAAGTACGACGGGTTCAAATAAATTCGATCAGGCTGCGGCTGAAAGGACTTAAGTGGGCCAGGCAGTAAATAGCGGACTGTTTCAGAAGTATGAGGTGACCGAGGAAGGGTGATTGTGCTCGATGACCACAAATCTTTGAGCTTAGTTTGGGCAAGCTGCAAATAGTCAGAGCGGTTCCAGCGCCGTCCTGCCAAAATTAGCGCCGTTGCTGCATCCACGTCGGCATCGCTAGCAAAGTTTTGATCTAAAATTTCCCACCCGTCCTGGTCGTTTTGTCCCCAATGCCAAGACCATAGAGAGTCGGTGCGGTTTTGCTCGGCAGGAGGGCGCTTCAGATTTTGTTCTGCCCACTGAAGTGTCAGGGCAAAAGTTTCTGGATCATTGGACAAGACTGCCCTCAACATAGCATAGGCTTGTCCTTCTGAGGTTGAACGGGCTTTAGCTTCCCAGTCAACCACGCGCCCATCGGCTTGGATAAACCGCTGCTTGTAAGCTGCCCAGCTTTGTTGCAAGATCTGGGCTGTTGTGAAGGCAGTGCTGCTGGTTGAAGAACTGCTAGTGGAGGACAAGTTTGAGGCAATCGCTCCCAGGGGTTTGGGGATTGTTCTGCCTGAGTCTTGGATAAAGTCTTGTAGGGCAGAAGTCTGGCTGCCAGCCACAGCACTGCTGCTGGTCAAAAATGGCAGCAGCAGAAACATCAGACGACACAGAACTGTTTTGGCCGGAGGTACTCTAGTCATGCGCACTCTATCATAGGTACTCTGCTGAACATCCCTTGGATTAATCTTCAGGTGTATCAATTGCGATGGTGCCAGTAACTGGCACCCGTCACACTGACCAAAACCTTTATCTATATTCTCGCGATCGCCTCTGCTTCTCCGGTAAACCTCCCATGCATCTGATAAAGTTCCAGTGAATTTTGGGGTATAGTCTACTTGGAAAATTTAAAATTTATACCAGGACTCCAGATTTTGTACCCAAGCACAGCCCAGTACAGTTGTGCAATGGACAAATCCACAAGTTAAATTTCAGGCTAGCCTACCCGCAAACCTCAAGTTAAATCACTTTTTTATAGCAATTTTCAATTGAATGGAGTACAGGATATTTTTGAAAGCTTCGCGGAGCGAGCTTCAAAAATATCTTAGTTTATCCAAGCGCGAAGCGCTATAAGCTGCAAGGGTTGCGATACTATGGCTTGAACGTTCACTCTCTGGCAATTGATTATGATGGCGGATATTCCTTCCGTTTCTCGAACTGAGTTAGCAGAGCGACGGCGTCAACTTCGGTGGCAGCGTCGTTGGCGAATTTTGCAAACGAGTTGGCAAGTGGTTGCTGTGGGCGGATTGGCAGCAGGTCTGGTTTGGGTTGTCAGTGTCCCGGATTGGATGCTGAGAGACGCTAGCCAAATTGAAGTAGAAGGGAATAAGTTTTTATCAGCGGACACGGTACGTACTCTGCTGCCCATTAAGTATCCTCAGTTTCTGCTGACGTTACAGCCCAAAACTCTGATCCAGCGCCTAGAATCCCAAGCACCGATCGCCGAAGCCACTGTTTCACGTCGTCTCTTTCCTCCCGGTTTGACGGTGCGCATTCAGGAGCGTTACCCAGTGGCGATCGTCTTCTACGCTAGCCCAACGGCCCAGACTGCTTCCCAGACCGGAGCCACTGCTCCTACGCCCGTTTCTCTGTTGGATGAACGAGGTACGGTAATTCCCTACGAGAGTTATGTATCCTTGAATCGATCGCGCCAACTTCCTAGCCTCAAAATTGTAGGAATGCAGGAGCAATACCGCTCTCAGTGGGCAAGTTTGTATCAGCAAGTCAGCCGTAGCCCAGTTAAAGTGCTAGAAATCGACTGGCGTGAACCTGGTAATTTAATTTTGCACACTGAACTCGGCAAGGTTTACTGTGGCTCCTATGGCAGCCGCTTCTCTCATCAATTGCAGACGCTAGATCAGATGCGGCAACTTTCTGAAAAAGTCGATCTGGCTGAAATTGACTTTATTGATCTCCGCAATCCACAAGTGCCATTGGTCGAGTTGGTGGGGTCTGGCGCAATTGAACTTTCGGCGGATCAACTTGCGGTTGACGAAAATATGCCTGACGAAAATATGCCTGACGAGCAGCCCCAGGCAGATCCCGAAATCAACTCTCCTCAATGATTGATTGAAGTAAGCCCCGCAGTCTTCCTTCGCTGAATCTGAGGCTGAACCTCGTCAAAATATTCAGAGATTTGTTAATTCTGGGACTATGTCCGGACAAGGGCTAGTTTCAAAATTGGCCTTTTCGCATACTACTTCTATTAAATGAGTCCAAGTCTTCCGAGGAGAGCTAGACTAATCTAGATTAGTCTAGTCAAGCCTAAAGGATTGAATAGAAAATTATAAAAAATTATGGAAAGAATTTTTATTGGCGATATTTGTATTTTTAAAGGTTGATAAGATTAGAATAAACCTTCTGTTTATTTTTTGAAAAGTTAGCTGGATAGGGTTTAGAGGAGATTCGATCGCTATTCTGCGGTTTACAAGCCCTCAATTCCTTTCAAAAAAGTTAACTAGAATCGATATATTGCCAAGGATCTAACGCCCGTGGGTTTTGCTACGCTGTAGTTTGGTTTTTCTAGCAACTTACCCTATAGTTGTCTAGAGTTAGTTATTTAGAGTTAAAAATCTTTGTATCAGTCGTTTCTAAAGTCCAATGACATTTGATAGTAGATTAGTCACTACCCACTCAGAATCTCCTGACTTGGATCAGGTCAGTTATCCGCTGCCAATGAATAGCGCTAACCCTTTTACTAACTCTGGGGTACACTTGGGTCAAGTTCGTGATGTCAAAGGCGCAATGGTGGGAGAGGAAATCAGGAGTGATGAGATTGTGCCGAGTAGTGTAGCCAGGATCAAAGTCATTGGAGTCGGGGGCGGTGGATGTAATGCCGTGAACCGTATGATTGCTAATGGAGTAGCAGGTGTCGAGTTTTGGTCAATTAACACCGATGCTCAAGCTCTGACTAATATTGATATGACCAACTGTCTCCAGATTGGTCAAAAGCTGACCAGAGGTCTAGGTGCAGGAGGTAATCCGGCGATCGGGCAAAAAGCCGCAGAAGAATCACGAGATGAGCTAGCTGCTGCCCTAGAAGGCTCTGATCTGGTCTTTATCACGGCTGGCATGGGTGGGGGAACTGGCACAGGGGCAGCCCCCATTGTGGCTGAGGTAGCCAAGGAAGTAGGAGCATTGACGGTGGGCGTGGTCACACGTCCCTTTAGCTTTGAGGGTAGACGCCGTACAAGTCAGGCAGATGAAGGAATTGCCGCGTTGCAGACCCGCGTCGATACTTTAATAATTATCCCCAACGATAAGTTACTCAGTGTTATTTCAGAACAAACGCCTGTACAGGAAGCTTTTCGCGTCGCAGATGATATTTTGCGTCAAGGAGTGCAGGGCATTTCTGATATCATCACCATCCCAGGTTTAGTCAACGTAGACTTTGCCGATGTTCGAGCGGTGATGGCAGATGCAGGCTCAGCCCTGATGGGGATCGGCATTGGATCGGGTAAGTCCAGAGCTAGGGAAGCTGCCACCGCCGCGATTTCTTCGCCACTTTTGGAATCTTCGATTGACGGTGCCAAAGGGGTTGTTTTCAATATTACGGGTGGGCATGACCTGACGCTGCATGAGGTTAATGCAGCGGCTGAGATCATCTACGAAGCAGTTGATCCAAACGCCAATATCATCTTTGGCGCAGTCTTAGATGAGCGAGTGCAGGGCGAAATTCGGATTACGGTGATTGCTACAGGTTTTACCGGAGAAGTTCAGCCTCCTCCTGTTCAACAGGCAGCTAGGGTTTCACCCCTGAAGCGATCGCCTGCTGTCTCACCCCCTCCTCTGAGTTCCACTCCTCCTGCTGCTCCGCCGCCTACCACGCAGCCGCCCGATCCTCGTAACACAAAGCCTGGGCTTGATATCCCAGAATTTTGCAGCGACGTAGACCTCCTCGTTAGGAAGCTGGCAATTTGAGTTCACCAAAGCCCTCCAACTGGCAAGTTGTCGCTGTTCTGGGGGTGGGTGTGGTTTGTGTGTCAACGGCTGCCATCTTGATTCGACTGGCATTTGCGGCCGCAAATGCTCAGGGGGTGGGCTTTAGTTTGGTCTTAGCTGCATCCCGGTTGGCGATCGCTGCTCTATGCCTAGCGCCTGCCTGGGGTAATCTTCGCAAGGAACGTTTCCAGTTGAGTGCGCTCTGTTACTCAGCAGCGGCGGGAGTTTGTTTGGCTCTGCACTTTGCTTGCTGGATCACATCTTTGTCTTACACCTCGATCGCTGCTTCCGCTACCCTAGTCACGACTAATCCTGTGTGGGTTGCCCTTCTATCGTGGCTGTGGTTTAGAGAAAAGCCTGGCTCTACGACTGTGCTAGGAATTGCCATCACGTTGCTTGGCGGTATGCTGGTGGCGATCGGCAGTGCAGAGGCTACTTTTGCAGGTAGCAACCCGCTACTCGGTAATTTCCTGGCGTTGGTTGGCTCCTGGGCAGTCAGCCTCTATTTTTTACTGGGTCGAGAAGCCCAGCGGCGCGGCTTGGATGTGGGCAGCCATGTGGTGCTGACCTACACCACCGCTGCTGGGGTTTTATTGCCCCTGCCTGCTTTGTTTGGAGCGAGCTACAGCGGTTATCATAGCTCGGTCTATCTCTGGATTTTGCTGATGGCGTTGTTTCCTCAATTGATCGGGCACACCAGCTTCAATTGGGCAGTTCGCTGGATTTCTCCCACCTTAGTAACGCTAACTATTCTGGCGGAACCAGTGGGTTCCAGTATTTTGGGGGCGATCGTTTTTCGGGAAAATCCTGGCAGTACAGTTCTCCTGGGTGCAGCCGTGATTTTGACAGGCGTAGCAACCGCTGCATTAGGAGCACAAGGGGTAGGAGCACAGGTGCTCAAGGAGGATGAGGATAAAAAACCGTGAAAAAAGCTGTGAGCTAGTTGTTAGAGTTTTAAGTTGAGGCTTGAGTGTGCCTTTTCTGGTGCCACTTCCAGGCATGTGTCAAGATCTGGTCGAGATCGGCGTATTGAGACTGCCAGCCTAAAATTTGCTGAGCTTTTTCGCTACTGCCAACCAGAGCCGGTGGATCTCCAGGACGGCGATCGCACTCCACCACCTTAATTTCTCGTCCTGTCACTTGCCGAGCCGCATCAATGACTTGCCTAACCGAGAATCCGCTTCCATTGCCCAAGTTGAATCCGTTACTGTTACCGCCTTCTAGCAGATACTTGACTCCCAGGACATGGGCACGAGCTAAGTCAGCAACATGAATATAGTCGCGAATGCAAGTGCCGTCTGGGGTAGGATAATCTGTGCCAAAGACGGAGATAGAGTCACGTTTGCCCAAAGCTGCCATCAGTACCAGCGGAATCAGATGCGTTTCAGGATTGTGATCTTCACCAAGCCGACTCTGAGGGTCTGCTCCAGCAGCATTGAAGTAGCGAAAGTAGACAGATTTCAGATCGTGGGCAACATCAAAATCTCCTAAAATCCGCTCCACCATTAATTTGCTGGCACCGTAGGGATTAATTGGATCTTGGGGATGATCTTCGGGAATGGGAATGGTTTTAGGTACCCCATAGGTGGCACAGGTGGAAGAGAAGACAAATCTTTTAACGTTTGCTGCCACCATTGCTTCTAGCAGTGTGAGGGTTCCCAGCACATTGTTACGATAATACTTACCAGGGTCACTGACTGACTCTCCCACGTAGGCATAGGCTGCAAAGTGCATGACGGCTGCAATATGGTGGCTGGCAAAGATTTGATCAAGTAGAAGACGATCGTTTGTATCTCCAACCACCAACTCAACCTGTAATTCATCCTCTACCAGTTCGCGATGCCCATACACCAAATTATCGAGAACTACCACCCTAAATCCTGCCTGCTGTAGTGCCAGAACTGCATGGGAGCCAATATAGCCCGCCCCACCTGTGACCAAAATTGTTGGATTTCGTTGTGAGATATTTTGCTGTGAGATATTTGCCTCTAACACGATCGCCATCCTTACTGAATAGATTGCCTAATATGGACTGCCTAAATAGATTGCAGTTTGCTTGCGTTAATTCACTTCGTTGTACCTATGGCTTCATAGCACAACATTTTTACTGAGTTATAACAGGTTCACCTAGTTAAGACCTAGATCAATAGTGAATTCTGCTGAACTTTGCCTAATCTTTAGACAGTGCTCAATTAAACAATAAGTTTAGCTCTAGTCTCATATCGCCTAATCTTGTACTTCTAATCTCATGATGATCGCTGTTTCGATCGCTGCCAGTTCGGGTGCCACATTATCGACTCAGGGTGGTATCGCTAGCCTTGTGCCTGATTTGATCGTTTTGCTGCTGGTAGCTACAACCGTGGCATTGCTATCCCGTCGTTTGCGAATTCCCTATATGACAGGGTTAGTGTTGGCAGGGTTAGCCATTGCCGAATTGATGCCTAGTCACCGGATTGGGCTAGATTCTTCTCTAATTTTAAATCTGTTCTTACCTATTCTGCTGTTTGAAGCAGCCATCAATACTGATATCAGCCGCCTACGAAGTACGCTAAAACCGATCGCGTTATTGGCGGGCCCAGGCGTCACTCTATCGGCTGGTGTGACCGCAGTAGGTCTGAAATTTGCCCTCAATTTAGACTGGACGGCAGCACTTCTATTGGGCACAATTCTGGCGGTGACCGATACAGTCTCCGTTATTGCCGTGTTCAAGGAAGTGGCTGTTCCGCCCCGGCTCACAACGATTGTGGAAGGCGAAAGCCTGCTCAATGACGGGGTAGCCCTGGTGTTGTTCAATCTGATCTTGCAGGTGCATAACACGGGTTCTGTCTCTTTTACAGATGGAGTCCAACAACTACTGGTTGTGATTATTGGTGGCAGTTTGGTAGGGTTAGCAATCGGCTATCTGAGCGCTGGACTACTTGTGCGATCGGACGATAGCCTCAGCGGTATCCTGCTGACGGTTGCTGTAGCGCTAGGTGCATACCAAGTTGGGCATTTTTTAGAGGTTTCTGGGGTTGTGGCAGTCGTTGTTGCAGGCTTATGGATTGGCAACCTAGGATTGTCTCATCGGGTATCTGCCTCAAACCGCGTCACGCTCTATAGCTTTTGGGACTATGCCGGATTTGGTGTTAATACCTTTATTTTCCTGTTGATTGGGGTAGAAGTAAACTTAACGACGCTAGGACAGACTTTTCCAGCCGTGATTATTGCCACGCTGTCCTATCAACTTGGACGCGTTGTCGGCGTTTATCCGTTGCTGATGATCTTAAATCAATTCGATCGCCCCATTCCAATGCGCTGGCAGCATGTCTTGTTTTTGGGCAACATCAAAGGTTCGTTGTCGATGGCACTCGCCCTCAGTTTGCCAGTCAGTTTAGCAGGACGCGGAAATTTGATTGCGATCGTTTTTGGCAGCGTTTTATTGTCCCTGGTGCTACCAAGGACTCAGTCTTTCCCCTGGCTGGTCAAGTCCGGCCTCAATCTTTCCTCTATTTCTCCTGTCAGCCAGCAAACCGATGAGCTAAGAGCACAGTTGATTACTGCCAAAGCGGCACAGGACGAGCTAGAAGGGATGCTGAAAACGGGAATTTTGCCTAAAGCAGTTTATGAGGAAATGCGATCGCTTTACCAGGTTCAGGTTGCCAAAGCCGAAAAAAGTTTACGCGACCTCTACAATCAATGGTCAATGGATGTAGCCACCGGCAAAGGAGATCGCTCTCAACTTGATACTGTTCGCCGTCGCCTGCTCCTGGCCGAAAAAGGGGCTTTAACCGATGCAGTGCGCCAACGCATTTTACCTGAAAGCATAGCAACAACCCGACTTCAGCAAATTGATGAAAAGCTTCTCGGCTTAGAAGATGACTAGCCGTGCAGGGTGTTCGCTCGCAGATTATTTGCGTCACGAGCCTAAGCCAAAGTTGTTAAACCCTCAAAATAGTCCTGAAGTTGGCGATCGTTATCGTGGGAGAGGGTACCTTGAGGAATTTCATTGGGTAAAAAGGCCCGAACATCCATCACTTCTAAGGTATCTTGTGCCTGAAGCATTCCTTCTACGTCTGCTTCTACCACCACACAAATAGAATGCAAGCGTGGATCACGCTCTGGGTCGGAATATACGCCTACAAGCCGATTGATTTTGATCAAATCTAGTCCAGTTTCCTCCCTCAGTTCTCGTCGGACAGAAGTTGGAATATCTTCGCCCCAATCCACTATGCCGCCGGGTAGGCTCCATTTTCCATTGTCTCGTCGTTGGATTAAAACAATACGTCCATCTGGCAATAAGGGAATAATGCTGGTACCTGCCACAGGGTGGCGAATGATCAAACCTAATGCTGCCTGGAAATATCGCTTTAACTGACGCATAGATGAAGAAGTTTCAATCAGAATTTGACTGAGAGTGAGTATGCCTAAATCTGTAGTTTTAGAACCATTAAGGTACAGACTGAGAACCATCAAGGTATAGACTTAGAATCCATTACATTGCAAAGTAGAATAAAGCTGTCTAACTGTAACGCCTATTAGCCTTAATGTTTTAGGTCTTAAAGAAGCTATCCATCTTTGACCTTAACAAATCTTAATATCAAGAGCAATCCTTACCTTGCAAAATCCTTAAGCAATGCCTAGCTCCGCTAAGATTTCAACAGCATGAGATTCTGGCTTTACCTTCAAGTAGACTTTTTCAATTTTTCCTTCTGGATCAATGACAAAAGTGTTGCGAGTAATCCCCACATATTCCTTTCCCATAAACTTCTTTAAACCATAGCTTTCATAAGCGGTGCTAACCTGTCCATCTTCATCTGAGAGCAATGGAAACGGTAAATTATATTTAGTGGAAAACTTAGTGTGGGATTTTGCGTCGTCAGTACTAATGCCTAGCACCTGAATATTATGAGATTGATAATTGGCATAGGCATCTCGAAAGCTACAAGCCTCCTTGGTACACCCCGGTGTATTGTCGCGAGGATAAAAATATAAAATCACTCGGTTTCCTCGAAAATCTGAGAGTTTAATTAGATTTCCTGCTCCATCCGGCAGGCTAAAATCTGGAGCTAGATCCCCTGGCTGCAAATTCATTTCAAGCATTCCCTTCTGAACAGTGGGCTAGATCAAAATACCGCTTCTGATTTTAGACCTGAATTTGTCCCTATTGCTGCTTTTAGCTTCTGTGAAGTCTGTGAACTTAGATATTCAACCCAACTTAGATATTCAGCCCAACGCAGAGAAAGCTGCCCTACGGCGATCGCTTCTGCAAACTCGTCAAGCTCTCTCTCCAGAATTATGGCGTCAGTATAGCGATCGCCTCCATGCCCACCTCCAAAGCTGTGACTGGTTTAGCCAGTCCCAAACGATCTTGTCTTATATCAGCTTTCGCCAGGAGCCAGATCTGAATCCTTTGTTTACCCTACCCAAGCAGTGGGGACTGCCGCGCTGTGTGGGTCGATCTCTCTCCTGGCACCGTTGGTCGCCCACTGATCCGCTTCCCCTTCAACTGGGAACCTATGGCATTTGGGAACCTCATCCTGATCATCCTATCCTGCAACCAGAGGAGGTCGATCTGATTTTGGTGCCGTCTATTGCCTGCGATCGGCAAGGATATCGTTTGGGCTATGGAGGTGGTTTTTATGATCGAATGCTGAGTTCTCCAACTTGGTCAACTAAGCCCACCATCGGTATTTTGTTTGAGTTTGCCTGTCTTTCCCAGTTACCTATCGATTCCTGGGATCGACCTCTAAAAGGGATCTGCACTGAGACTGGTATGTTTAAGTTTAAGCTCTGAGTATTAAGCTGAGTCCCCGTTGAGTACTCGTTGAGAATCAGGAATGACTTCTATCCTTTCACAGTTACATCTTGCAAAGGCAGCCTTGGACAAGTGTCGGCTTCCAGACCCAAATAGCGGGTACATTCTTCTGGGGTAAGTTGACGCAAACTGCGATCGCGAGCGAGCTTTAGCAGCATCTCCCAGGTAGCGGCCCAAAGCTGAACCTTGCCATCTTGGGTTCGGGTGGCGATGTAGTGCCCGTCTGGGCTAAATGTGGCTTGCAGAACAGAGGGGAGTGATTGACCTGATGAATTAGGGCGCAGTTGGGCTTGTTTTAAGCCCGTTTGAGCATCCCAGAGCATCGCTGTGCCGTCAGCGCTAGCAGTGACGAGCGATCGTCCATTGGGGCTGAATTGGGCATCCAGGACTTCTGCTTGATGTCCTCTCAGCAAGAAGCGCGTGTTTGCCTAGTGCTGACATCCCAAATTCTGGCAGTTCCGTCCCAACTTGCTGTGACCACCTGCTGACTATTAGGGCTAAAGCTGGCGCTATTGACTGTATCTGGGTGCTGTAATGCCTTCAGCATTCGCCCAGAAGTAGCTTCCCCAGATTCGTACCGTTTTATCCCAGCTAGCCGTGACAATTTGTTGCCCATCTGGGCTAAATCGGGCTTGTTGGATAGTCGCGGCATGCCCTTGTAAAACGTTCAGCAGTTGTCCAGTTTGCACGTTCCATAGGCGTACTGTTAAGTCATCGCCAATGCCCATCACTTGGCGACTATCTGGACTGAAACTGAGTTGGCTAATCCTCAGCGGTTCAGATGCCGTTGATGAGGCAGGCGGATTAACGGGAGACCCAGCCGTAGCCGAGTTGACTACTTCACTCAGGATCACAGTTTGACCAGGGAGCCACCGCCGGTTGAGAATTCGTCGTACTAGCTTAGTGGATTGATCAGCTTGGACTTGTCGGATTTCTAACCCACCTTGGGGGGTGGCAGTAGCAATTAACTGCCCGTCTAAACTCAACGTTATGCCAGTCATGGGACTGCTGGCATGGGTTGCGCTGCCAGGTAGGACACTGTAGGTGGCAAATGCAGGAAGACGAGAGGCAGTCGTGACAGGTTGTGCAGTAGAGGCTGGAGATGTTGCAGATGGCGTTCCTGGGGTTACAGCAGATGAAGATACCGCTGCCAGTGGCATGGCTACCTGTTGGGGTTGTTGCCCCAGTAGAATTAGCAGCCTATGCCAAGCCCTTTGAGGATCAATCACGGTGGTGTGGATAGACGGCAGGGCAGTAGTTGGCTCAGTTGCTGGCTCGGTTGCTGGCTCAACACTCAATGAAGCGATATCTGTTAGGATTTGCCAGGTTTGTAATTTGCCTTGGGGCGTCAC
>JAAUOQ010000039.1 GCA_012034795.1 Leptolyngbyaceae cyanobacterium CRU_2_3 | reverse complement strand
TGGGGGCGTGACACTTGCCTACAATGGTGGACAACCCCAACAAATGGGTGCCCCTGGGGCTGTTGAGGAAAAAACTTTCTCTGCCAGTCAGAACTCTGCTAGCCTTCCTAATCCTAAAACTGCTCCAGTCCAACAATAATTTGTAAATTCTACTTGTGGATAATTAGTGTGGCGCGTGGCCCATTGGTGTGGTGCGTGGTCGGTTAGCGTGGCAGATTGATAGGCTCTAAACCTATCAATCCATTGGTTAGTAAGGTAAATGCAGCTTACTTTTTCACCAACAAATAATAAATTTGAAACAAAATTTGGTTGGGTTCAATATGTTTAATGTTCTCAATTCCTGGCTCAATCGGCATCCCGAAACCATCAAGGCAGCCGTTGAGATTTATACCTGGCAAACCTGCCCCTTTTGCATCCGAGCTAAGATTTTGTTGTACTGGAAAGGGGTAAACTTCACAGAGTACAAAATTGATGGAGACGAAGCTGCCCGAATCGGCATGGCAGAACGTGCCAATGGGTAGCCGATCGGTGCCACCAATTTTATCAATAACCAACCTATTGGCGGTTGTGATGATTTATATAGCCTTGATCGTACTGGTAAATTAGACGGGCTGTTGGCGGAAGCAACATGACGATCGCCATCCCATCGCCCTTCTTAGATCATCCAGAGTACTTGAAGCACTACCATTGGATGAGCCGGGCGATCGCCCTCGCCCAACAAGCCGGAGCAGCAGGCGAAGTTCCAGTTGGGGCAGTGGTAGTGAGCCAGACAGATGGACTTCTAGCAGAAGCGACAAACCGACGACAGCGAGACCATGACCCGACTGCCCATGCAGAAATTTGGCACTCCGACGCCGCTGGGCGAGCGTCTCAAAACTGGCATTTAGAGCAGTGCACGTTATATGTCACGCTAGAACCTTGCCCTATGTGCAGTGGCGCGATCGTCCATTCTCGGCTAGGGCTGCTGGTCTATGGCGCAGATGATCCCAAAACTGGCTCGATTCGCACAGTGCTTAATGTGCCCGATAGTGCTGCTTCTAATCATCGCTTGACGGTGCTAGGTGGGGTTTTGGAGGCAACCTGTCGGCAACAACTGCAAGATTGGTTTGCTCAGCGACGGCAATTTAAAGATAGACAGCGTTAGAACTGTCCTGTAGCCGGATCAGCCAGAGTAGAAAACCCACTATGGTATTTACTAGGTGCTGAAGTCGTAGTGGCAAAAAGCTAACAGAGCGGGTCTAACCGTTAGATTGCTGACTTTGCAATTTACCTGACCTTATCACTTGCCTGATCTTGGAGCATTAATTATTAGATCCGTTCACCTATTAACCCTATAGCGCTGATCATCCTGAGTATTTATGGTTTTGTTGAGTCCCTGGAATCGTCCAGAAACTGCACTTGTGCGATCGCACCGATCCCAGCCACGGGTTAATTGTCCTGATGAACCACAAGTTACAGCCATCGAGTCGCAAATTTCGCCGTGGCTAACGCCAATAGCCTACGGACTAGGTTGCTTTTTTGTGCTACCAAACTACTTCAAGATTCAGCTTACAGGTCGAGAGAATTTGCCCAAAGATGGGCCAATCATTTTGGCTCCAACGCATCGGGCACGCTGGGATTCTCTGTTGGTTCCCTACGCAGCCGGGCGGTTCGTCACAGGACGAGATCTGCGATTTATGGTGACGGCTGATGAGGTGAGAGGGTTTCAAGGTTGGTTGATCCGCCGCTTGGGCGGCTTTCCAGTCAATCCTCGTCATCCTGCGATCGCGAGTCTTCGGTATGGGGTAGAAATCCTGCAAAATCGAGAGATGCTGGTCATCTATCCCGAAGGTAATATTTTCCGCGATCGTCAGCTTCGCTCGCTGAAGCCAGGATTGGCCCGTTTGGCCTTGCAAGCAGAAGCTAGCAAACCAGGGTTAGGAATTAAAGTTGTGCCAATTCACCTAGACTATAGCCAACCTTTTCCAAAGTGGGGTTGCAAGGTAAAGATAGCAATTGGCAAACCCCTACAGGTCAGCACCTATAATCAGGGTTCTGTAAAGCAAAACGCACAGCGCTTGACAGAAGATTTGGAAACAGCGCTGCGGCAGCTAGGTGAGACACCGGTCGAACAATCTTAAGTCACAGGGTTGCAATCACAAACCCACCCCACTGGGATCGCTTTAATTCCACCGCACAACTATGCCAGTTGAGATGCTGACAATTCTGCCCCTTCTTCTAGCCCTAGTCGCCCTCTACCTACTATTGAAGCACCCTCGTATAGCGATACTTGTGTGTGTTCTCGCCGTTGGCGGAGTTGTGATCATGCTTAAATTATGGGAGAGGCAGTTCCACCTCACTTATGTTCCTCAAGGGGCATAGCGATCGTTTTGTGCAATTTAGATGAGCGACAGCTTAATTTATTTTGTACAAGTATTTATTAGCTGTCCTTAACAGCAGTGGGGATTTGCACAGATAGTGTAGTCCAACCGCCTCCGCTCATAGCTTCAATCTCTCCGTGCAAGGTTTCAACTAGCTTTTTGATTAATGCTAGTCCTAGTCCCGTGCCACCTTGCTGCCAAGGATCACTCTTGGGAATCCGATAAAACTTCTCAAACATGCGAGGCAACTCTGATTCTGGGATTTCAGCCTGATTGCTGACTTTGAAAGTGATTGTAGGTGCTGAGAGAATCAATCCCCCAGTTTTATCGAGGTTAGATTCTAGAGAGAGGGCAATTACCCCACCTGGGCGAGTATATTTGCAAGCATTGTTAAATAGCTCCGCCAAAATTCGCTCTAAGCTTTTCCGATCAGACATCACCGTTGAAATATAGTCAGGTAGATCGACTTCAATCGTTTGCTGACGATTTTGGGCCCGCGATCGAAACGGCGCTACAATTTCTGGGAGCCAGGTCGTCATGTCAATCGGTTCAAGGGCGAGAGCATAGCAGTCATTTTCTAAACGCTGCAAGTCTAGTAGGTCATTAATTAACTCTGTTTCGCGAGTGCATTCGGCTTCTAAAATTTCCATGTAGCGCTCGCGTCTTCCAGAAGGTGGAGCATTCCGCAACATATGAATGGCCATCTTCATATTGGATAGTGGCGTGCGTAGCTCGTGGGAACCGTACTTAGAAATCATCTTTAAGCTGATTGAGGTGTTCTAGCTCTTTAACCTGTGATTGAGAGGCTTCGTAGAGACGGGCCTGACGGATGGCGATCGCACATTGGTTGGCAACCTGCTGCACCAAGCGAATGTCTTGATCGTTGAAGGCGTAGTCTTTATGGTTAATTAGCCATAAATCACCGATCACATCCTGATCATCTAGAATCGGGCAGGCCAACATTGCCACTAAGCCTCGCTCTGGATTGGGAACCAGTGAGCAAAATTGAAAATACTGCCCTTCTAAAAGCTGATCATAAAGTTCTGGTACCGCAGAAAACTTAGAGACACGCCCCTGATAGGGGGACATGGAGTGCGTGTATTCATAACAGGTGGTTGAGGTGCCCTGCTCAGTATCATATAGGGAGGCATTGCAACAGCTTACCCCAATGACAGTTGCTAGTTCCCGCACGGCAGCTTGCAAAATCAGATCTTCGTCCAGACTATCTCGAACGCGATCGGTAATTCGCTTTAGCGTTGCTTCAAATTCAAACGCCAGTTGAAGTTGGGCTGTGCGAGCCTGCACTTCACTTTCCAAGTCATCATTGAGACGCTGAATTTCTTGGTAAAGCTTGGATTGTTGAACCCGTAACGCTTCCTCAACTTGCTTACGAGAGGTTGTATCTAACGCAATCACACCCACTCCCCGCCCTTGAGGCAACGGCATAGGAAAGCAAGAGGTCATCCAGTGGCGGGCAATCCCTGGCTGTACTTTGCTCTCTCCATCAATTTCTATATTGGCAACCGGCTCACCCGTTTGCAACACCCGCTGGCAAATTGGTTCTAAGATCGTGGAAAGCTCAGGAATAACTTCATGCATGGTCTTGCCTAGATGCTCGTTGACTGATAAGCCATAAATTTCTGCCAGAGCATCATTAATGCAAACAAACCGTAACTGCTCATCATAGATGCAGAGTCCAGCAGAAACAGTAGAGGCAGCCACAAAGAACGAAGAGAGAATAGAATGTTGAGCACTGTTTATAGCATCAGAGTTGAGGTCGCAAGGCTCAAAATTCTTTACCCCAGACATTACTTCAAGGTTAGGAGGTTGATCTTGGCAAGAAAAAAACATGCAGAATCTATCCAATGAAATAAATGAAGTATTAATTGAAGGCGTTCATTAACAATTTCAGGAAAAACATTTAAAACCTAGCTAGTTTGAACTAAATGAAGAGTTTTAATTAAAATTAGGATGCAATTAGGAGGACTGAAAGGCGGAAAATAGGGTAAATGACACATTCATTCTGAGTTGATTTTAGTGAGCAATTCTGATGCTTTTGCTCGTTTTCCATCTAACTCTAAGCAGAGTCCCACAGTATAACTTACAAATCTTTTAATTCGAGAGATTACGGATGAACCACTTTTTGCTGAACCCGGTCAAACAGCCGTAGGAATAGCAGGTTCAAAGCGATCGCCTGGTCTAGGGGCAAGCACCTGGGTTGTTAACTGCTGGGCTGCTAGAACTTGCCGTAGTTCTGCAAGACTGCCATTTTCTTGCAATACAGAGGTCAGAAGTCCATTGAATACCACATCACCCCCGGCCGCTGTCGGCAGAATTAGCTTAGGTTGTAGCCACTTGATCACCTGAAGGGCTGTCTTTTTGCCTTGAATCACTGATCCTAGTAGGGGAATTTCTAAACTAATCAGCGGTGTAATGACGACATCGACGGGCGCAGCAGTTTGCAGGGTGGGAGAGTGGAACCCATGTGGCTCATAGTAAAGCCGAGTGCCCTTGGGCAAATCTGTCAGTAAATAGCCATTCTCGACCAAAAATGGGCCAATAGGTGAACCTGGGGTCGCCTGGATTTCGACGCGATCGGCAAGCACATAACTTTCTCCGGGGGACAAAGCTGTGACTTGGGTGTAACCCAACCCTTGAGCCACTTTAGCCGCATGGGGAGAAGCGACAACTGGAATGGAGCGATCGAGCCGTTGCAGCGTTGGAGGATGGGCGTGGTCTGGAAGCCCTTGGGACAGCAAAATCAAATCAATTTGCTTGGGAATTGGGCGCAAACTCAAATGCTCTCCTTTAAATAGCCACGGCAGGTTGCCAAACACGAGAGAGCCAACCAGCCACGGATCTAATAGAATCCGTTGCTCTGCCATTTCAATTAACCAAGAGTTGTTGTCCAGCCAAGTTAAATGCATTGCCTTTTAGTTCCTGTCTCTGCCCGTAATGTTTTAGAGCGGGGCAATGATTTTTCTTTAAGATGCCCCCAAGTCAGCCCTTTGTATCAGGCTGCTCAAAAATCTTTTCTGCTTAGCCCATCGCGCTTACTTCCGGCAGTATTCACTTTCAGTATTGTAATATTTTTACTCAATTTAATAAATCTTAACGAATTCTAAAAAATGGGGTGGATATCTAGATAGTGAATGTTGGGCTGGAACTGTCCTCTCTTCAGCGATAGCTTAGAAAAACATACGCTAATCTTTAACTCAGGCAATAACGGGGTCAGCAGGATGTCTAGAAACTACAAGGTCTTGCTAGACGTCTTACAAGTCAGGCTCAGTATTCATCTTGGCTTGATTCCTTTCGATTCTATATATGGAGCGATCGCAACAATATGGCACAGCACTCTAATTCTTCTTCCTCATCTGGGTTAGGCAGTCTGCTGGCACGGAGTTTTGTAGGACTTCTCTCGATCACGGCAACAGCAATTATTTCATCTGTAGTGCAGCGCTATTTAACACCGCCTGCTGTAGCGCCTAATCCACCCGAAGCAACTTCTACCGCGAATCCAGCTACTCCTGCCAACACCACTTCAAGCCCAGGGTCCGAGGCTGTGTCAGAGTCAGGATTTATAGTCCCTCTAGCAGATCCAACTGAGCCAGTTCAACCCGATCGTCCGCTGGAGCCAGAGCAACCCATTGACAGTTTTTCTGCCGAATCTCTACCTGTGATCGATCAAGCCCAAGGCATGCCTAATCCTGAAACTGAGGCACCCCAGACGCTAGATCAATCATCTAACCAGCCCAATGATGGCTTGATGCTGCGGGAAAATCTGGATAGATCACTGCAAGACAAATGGAATAAATAATTAGCATTGGGCAGCCCTCATGAATTCCGAACTTCGTCAAACTTTAGAGCAGCAGAACATCCGCTTTGTCCGCATTCTTTGGTGTGACAACGCTAACGTCATCCGAGCTAAAGCCTTCCACACTGGCTTTTTGGCAGAACATCAGGAGCAAGGAATTAGTATTTCGATCGCTCAACAGGCTATTCCGGTAATGTATGACGCAGTTGCACCAGAGAGCGGTTTGGGCCCCGTAGGCGAAGCGTGGCTAGTACCTGATTGGTCTACTTTTAATGCGCTGCCCTACGCACCCGGTCATGCGCGAGTCATGGGCGATATGATTAGAAGCGGCGAACCCTGGGACTTGTGTCCCCGTAGTTTCCTGAAACGGATGATTGCCGAAGCTGAAACCGAAGATTTACAGATTCTGGCAGCATTTGAAAACGAGTTTTATTTGCTGCGGACATTAGCAGGGGCGATCGTCCCTGCAGATGACACGGTATTTGCCTCTACTCTGGCGATGGACTTGAACCAGCCCGTGATTGATGGCATTAGCGAAGCGCTGCTGGCTCAAAGAATTCTAGTAGAGCGCTACTATCCAGAGTCAGGTGGCGGACAGCATGAGTTCGCCATCCGTTATACGCAAGCCCTGCAAGCAGCCGATTGGCAGATTGCCCTTCGAGAAACTGTGCGAGGCGTGGCATTGCGCCATCAGTTGCGGGCTTCTTTCTTGCCGAAGATTTTCGCGAATCAAGCGGGCAGTGGGTGTCACCTGCATCTCAGCCTATGGCGACAGGGAAAGAATTTGATGCCAGGTACAAGTCATGAGGCAGAGGGAGAACTTTCACCGATCGCCCAGTCCTTTACGGCCGGAATTTTATACCATTTACCAGCGTTGATGGCGTTGACTACCCCTAGCATCAATTCCTATCGAAGGCTGCAACCCCATTTTTGGAGTGGCGCGTTTCGCTGCTGGGGCGTGGATAACCGCGAGGCAGCGTTGCGCGTACCCAGCAATCCCAGTCCGCCCAGCCCAACACATATTGAACTGAGAACCGTAGATGCTTCGTCCAATCCCTATTTAGCCCTAGGAGCCGTCATTGCAGCAGGACTAGATGGCATCCGACAAAAAATGGATCTCAGTGAATCTGTGACCCTCGATCCGGCTAATCTGCCCGTGGGCGATCGCCAGCAACGGGGCATTGATCGGCTGCCAGAGAATCTGGGAGAAGCGATCGCCTACTTATCGTGCAACAAAACTTTACTTCATGCGCTGGGGAAAAATTTAGCCCAAGCTTTCTTGTCAGTCCGCAAAATGGAGTGGGAAGCCTTGAAGGGACTGACTTTGGAGGAAGAGGTGAAGTTGCTATTAGAGCGCTACTAAAGCCATGAGTCTAATGAATTTCACAAAAAACTCTAATAGGGGGTTTCGCCCCTCACCTGTTTAATGGCATACTATGTTATGTAGATGCACCCTGATGGTTGGGAGAGTTATTAAACGACTCTCCCGTTTTTCTTTCTAGGGGATGGGCATAGGGATGGGCAAGGTTTAGCCGTATTGCTGCTGAAAAAACTGTCGTTTCCAGCATGACGATCGCACCCAGATTTCAGACATCCAGATTTCAGACATCCAGATTTCAGACACCAGGATTAAAGATTTCTATAGACTAGAAGCTTGACCTTTTATTTCGAGCTTTCCAGCTTAATCCTCATGGTTTCGGATCCTGTTGACGTAATGCGATCGCCCAACCTGTTTTTGTCTCTCCCCTATGAGCCTGCTTTTGAGCAATTGGGAGCAGATTATGCTGATCCAGTCAGAGCGGCAGAGTTTCCCCAACATCAACTGCGCTTCCGCAATGATGCTCTGTTGCCCCAGTTAGGATTAGATCCAGCGGCAGTAAGCAATGAAGATTTTGTGGAGGCATTTGGGCAGTTCTGCGATCGCCAACCTCTACTGGCTATGCGCTATCACGGCTACCAATTTGGCGAATACAATCCCAAATTGGGCGATGGCAGGGGGATTTTTGTATGGGCAGGGTTCGCGGCAGCGATGGCAACCTGTATGATTTAGGCACTAAAGGATCGGGCACAACACCCTATTCTAGAAGTGCTGATGGGCGACTAACTCTGAAGGGCGGTGTGCGGGAGGTACTGGCGGCCGAGGCATTGCACCACTTAGGCGTTCGGACTTCTCGGTGTCTGAGCTTAATTGAAACGGGAGAAGCCCTCTGGCGAGGAGATGAACCATCGCCAACCCGCTCATCAGTCATGGTGAGATTTTCGCGATCGCACATCCGCTTTGGCACCTTCGAGCGATTGCACTATTTGGGCAGGAAAGACTTGATCCATAAGCTGCTAGATCATGTCATTGAAATTTATTATCCGCATTTGAAGGGATTAGAGGATTGCTACTCTCGGTTTTATGCAGAGCTAGTCCAGCACGTTGCCAACCTGACAGCCCAGTGGATGTCCGTGGGCTTTTGCCATGCGGTACTTAATACCGACAATATGTCGATCACGGGTGAAAGTTTTGATTACGGTCCTTATGCTTTCATCACTCAGTACGATGCCAAATTCACGGCCGCTTACTTCGATTACTTTGGACGCTACTGCTATGGCAACCAGCCTGCTGCTTGCATTTGGAATTTACAAATGTTGCAATCTCCTCTGAGAGGATGCATCAATCCATTAGAGATGGAAGCTGCTCTGTCTCAGTTTGAGCCGCATTACCAAAGCACCTATCGTCAACGGATGTTAAGCAAATTGGGGATTGAAGCAAGTTTTGATCAAGTTCCGGTTGAAGTGGGCGATCGCCTGCTGAAGCTAACCCTACAGCTTTTAGGAGAAAGCCAAGTGGGCTACCACGACTTTTTCTTGGCGCTGCGGCAACAGTTCTCGCCAGATTGGCGGCAGGTAGCATCAAATATCTTTACCGCAGCCCTTGAGCCTGATCCAGACCGACCTGACAATGTCGTTACTCTGTTTGAGCAATGGCGACAGTTCTATCACCAAGTGCTCAATAGTTTACCCATTGATGAAATGCCAGCGATCGCTCAACGTTTGGCTCAACACAACCCCAGGACGATTTTAATCCGACCTGAAATTGAAGCCGTTTGGGAAGCGATCGCCACGACAGACAATTGGCAACCGTTCCAAGATCTCGTGAAACGGTTGCGAGAGCAATCCTAAATCGCTACGCTGGCTCGGCTCATGCTCAAAGCTTCCACCAAACTGCGAACGGCTGCCACCATGGCAACTTCACTGTTGAGTTGATTGATTGCCGAACCGACGCCCACACCCGCAGCCCCTGCAGCGATCGCCATGGGGGCCGTGACGCTAGACAAGCCAGAAGCACAAAGAACGGGCACATTGACTGCTCGCGAAATTTCGTAGGCAGCCGCCAAGGTAGGAGCTGCTTTTTCCACCAATCCGAGGCTACCGCCATGAACGGGTTTGCTGCTAGTGCCCCCTTCGGTTTGGATGATATTGGCTCCAGCTTGAACAAGGGCTTCAGCGAGGTGAACTTGCTGATCTAGAGGCAAAATATGGGGAACGGTCACAGAAAGAGTAATATCTGGCAACAAAGACCGAGTTTTGCGGGTGAGTGCTAACACTTCAGCCGCTTCAAAGCGAATTCCTTGAGCATAGAAAGCGTCAAATTGCCAATTTCAATTAAGTCTGCGCCTACGGCAACAGCCGCAACAAATTTTTCGGGTTCTACGGCAGAAACACAAATCGGCAAATCGGTAATTTGCTTGGCCATGCGAATCAAATTGGCGTTGGCGGCAATATCGACAAACGTTGCACCACCGCGATCGGCAGCTTTAATCACGGCGGCAACGCGATCGCTGTCAAAGTTAGTCAAGCCACTAATGATCTTGAGGGCATTCTTGTTCTGGAAGGCAGATTGCAAAGCAGGATGAATTGTCATGAGTGTTCCAGTTTGACAACTAGGGGGTGGATAAATTTCATCAATTGGATTATTTTGCCACTGTCTGAGATTTGAGACTAGGGGAAATCGGCCGGTTCGAGTATTAGGGGACAGCAAATCAGAGTATCTTGTGCCCAGATTTCCCTATATTCAAGCAATAGATGTATAAACGTCACGAATTTGACATGTACATGTCACCTGAGTCAGTCAGGATTGACAAAACTCAAGAATGGGCAATGCAGTATCTAAGTTTCTTAAGGAGAATAGAGAGAGCAAGTTAATCAGATTGAGCAAGAGGCAAAGTATGATGGGGCAGCACGGATGGACACAACACATGGGGAGGGGATTCCTCATAGGGTTGCTTTTGGCGGGATGTGCTTCGGGCAGTCAGCCCCCCACTCCAACCTCCAACGTTCCTGCGCCTAAACGGCTCATACTCACCAGTCCAGCTTTTGCAACCGATGGAGTGATTCCAACCAAGTTCACCTGCGATGGTGAAAACATCTCGCCACCTCTCAAGTGGGAGCCGCCGCCCCCCGGAACTCAGGGATTATCTTTGATTGTGGAAGATCCCGATGCGCCCAACAAAACTTTCACCCATTGGGTAGTGTATGACCTACCTGCTAATGTTCGTCAACTCCCTGAAAAATTGATTCCCCAACCGTTTCTTCAGGGAGGTGGGATGCAAGGTAAAAGCAGCTTTGGGCAGTATGGCTATGGGGGACCCTGTCCACCCAGTGGAACTCATCGATATGTCTTTAAACTCTACGCACTCGATCAAGTAATGGATTTACCAGCCGGAACTAACCGATCCGATTTAATTAAAGCCATGCAGGGGCATATTCTTGCAGAAGGCATACTAACTGGCAAATATACGCGACAGTAAGGGGATTAGCTCGATCCATACAGGACTCACGCCAAGATTGACATATGGATGGTTCATACGCAATTCGCACCCACCCTAACGTCTCAACAGTAGGTTACTAAGAATATGGGCAGGCGGACTGAAGGGAAACAACAATTTGTCGAAACGACGAAAATGGGGCTGAGAGCGCGCCTGTTCCTCTCTCATATCATTGTTATGGTAGTGGGATTGATGACCCTATTTACCATTGGTAAAATCTCATCTCCCCGGTTTTTTGCCCTCTATCTTCAGCAGTTTGAAGTGGGTGAGTTGACGGTTAGCCAGGTGAAACCCAAACTGGTGCGAAGCTTTGAGGACGCCTGGAATCAAGGATCATTTTGGTCGATCGCCGTAGGGGCATCGACAGCCGGAGCCTTAAGCTATTGGGTGACGAAGCGTATTGTCCAGCCGCTGATTCAAATGGAGGAAATTACCAAGAAATTTGCGGCCGGACACCTAGAAGAGCGGGTTCCTGCCAACGACATTCCTGAAGTTGATCAACTGGCCGCTAGTTTTAACCGGATGGCCGCCAGTTTAGAAGATGTGGAGCAACGTCGGCGAGAGTTGGTCGGCGATCTCACCCATGAACTACGAACTCCATTGACGGTTCTAAAAGGCTATTTGGAAGGTCTGGCAGATGGGGCGATCGAACCTTCTGCGGATGTTTTTCAGCGCCTCTCTAAAGAAACGACACGGATGCAGCGACTCGTCAACGACGTGCAAGAGCTTTCCAAAATGGAGGCAGGCTATTTACCGATTAAAGCTCGATCGATTGATCTTTATTCGCTGCTTAGCTCAATTGTTCAAAGGTTTGCCGATCAACTAGCAGAAGATAGCCCTCAAATGTTGCTTGACTTTCCGTCCAGTAGTCCTTTAGTCTTGGCAGATCCTGAGCGAGTCGAGCAAATTCTAGTGAATCTAATTGGCAATGCTTTGCGCTACACCTCATCAGGCTCTGTGACCGTTAAGGCTGAGGTTAACTTAGATAAGCTCTGGATTTCTGTCATTGATACAGGACAAGGAATTGCTGCGGACGATCTGCCCCATGTATTTGAGCGTTTCTGGAGAGCCGATCGCTCCCGCGATCGCAACTCTGGTGGTACAGGCATCGGCTTGGCTATCTGTCGGCGGCTAGTGGAGCTACAGGGTGGGCGAATTGAGGTCAAAAGTCAGCTTGGCGTGGGCAGCACGTTTCGGTTTTCTCTGCCCTTGGCTCCCAAGCGGAGTATCAGTAGCCGAGATACAGGAGGCAATCGGGAGCGATCGGAGATTTAGCACTGAGCAAGCTGCCTGATCTCGAATTACCAAAATCACAATTTTTTTAGCTCCGACGCAGGATTTTCTTGCGGAGAGTTCGAGATATGCCCTGAAGGCTGGATAGATAAACTACCTTTTGCTCTAACTCGCTAATCTGCTGCTCTAATTCGCTAACTTGCTGTTTAGAGCTATCTAGCGAGCGCTTCAGTTTCTCAACTCGCTGTTGCAGTCGTTCGACCTTTTGCTGAGAACGGGTAGACTTGGCTTCAAACTCGTTTGCCCTAGCTTCAAACTCGTTTGCCCTGGCTTCAAACTTGTTTGCCCTAGCTGCAAACTCGTTGGCTTGATGTTCCAGTGATTCATTCAGCACTAAACGCTCTTCTGCCGCTTGACTCAGATCCTCAATTAATTGCAGCCGCTCTTCTGCGACTTGATGGAGTTGCTCAATGAGCCGCGATCGCTCCTCTGCCACCTGATTCAAATGTTGAATTCCACTCAGTCTTTCCTCTGCTGAAGCCTTGAAAACTTTAGCTTGTTCTACGGCCTGGTTAACATTTCGCCGTAAGGTAAACACTTGGCGCAGTTCAGCCTGAGCTTGGGTCAACTCAAGCTGAGTTCGTCGAAGCTGCGATCGCAGATGTTCTACATCATCTGGGCCAGAGGGATTTTGAATAGGCACATTCTGAGCCATGCTGGGTTCTGCTGCCGGATGAGTTGTTGAGGATGGCGGAGCTATAGAATTGGAAACTGGGTTTAATGTCAGTGGAGCTGACAGCATATCCCAAAGCTGCGAACTCATAGTTTGAGGCTTTCTAGAGAAAATAAATTGAGATTCCCAAGCAATCTGACAAAACTGTTTGGCAAAAGCTGTGGCTCTCTCCAAAGCCCGTTGTCTAGCGATCGCTTCGCTTGCAGGGTCTACTCCTGCAACTAACGTCGGCAATGCTTCGGACAGCGTCGCTGCAAGCGACTGTGCCTTTCCCTGAGAAAAATACAGGGCGCGATCGGGATTTTGCTCCAGATGCACAGGAAAATCTGACAGCACAATCGGCTTGCCGAGGGTCTGTGCTTCCTCAACAATCGTGCTCCAGCCTTCATAGTTGGAGGGTTGGACGATGGCGAGACTCTGGCGCATCAACTGCATCTGGTGGTGCCGTGGAATTGCACCTAAAATATACACCTGATCAGACAATCTTAAGTCTCGAATCTGCTGTTGCAACTGTTGAAAATAGCCTGCATTCCGGTAGTCTGACGTGTCGCCTGTGCAGACCACGGAAATCTCATGTCCACACTGTTGCAATTGAGCAATGGCATCGAACAAAATCGTATGTCCTTTATGCTGCCAAAACTGGTTATTGCAAATTAAAAAGCGATCGGGCAACTGATAGGTACTGACTATCTCAGCCGGATCTGCGTCATACCACTCGTTATCAGGGAAAGTATGAAACGAAAGAATCCGCCGGATGGTTGGAGAATCAGGATAAAGGGACTGAAATTTGCCAGCGGTATGCTGGCTACTCAACACTAAGAGGGGCGATCGCACCGAGATCTCTGAGAACAGAGCGTTACGCTCATCAATGTCTTCCTGGGCAAAAAATTGCGGTAGATCGACATGCTGAAAATCAGGAATCCAAGCGGCATGAGGATAGCTGACAGCAGTACTATCGATTGCCTGAAGGCAAGGATACAAAAAATCAATTTGCTCAAAGAGTTGAGCATAGGTTTGGCAAATGATGCCGCTAAAAATTTCTTCTTCTATCTGCCAAGGGTGAGATTGGGCCAAGCAAACGAACTGATCAACCCAAGCATGAATCGATTGAAAACGCTCAAGATATTGGCGGGTGCTGGTTGTGCAAACTAGAACAAGTTTGGGTCGTTGAGGTAGAGTGGCAATCGACTTTACTAAATTCTCGACGTAAGAAATACCGCCGAACCAGCTACCCGCTTCAGCAACCCAGATACCAATTCTTAATGCGGAAATCATGAATAGCCCTTTTCAGATGTAAACCATGACAAATACTTTTGTAGACCTTCTACTAAGGTAACGCTCGGTGTGAAGCCTAAGCGTTTAAGTTTAGTAATGTCTGCCTCAACGTTCACCGGATCGCCCGAACGAATCTGTTGATTAAATCGATAGTGTTTTTGGCGATTAGACAACCGGCTGAGGATTTGCGCCAACTCTGAGATTGAGGTTTGTTGTCCTGACCCAACATTATATACTCCTGTAACACCCGAACGGATTATACAGTCGATAGCGGTAGCCACATCTGAAGCATGAATAAAATCGCGGCTTTCCTGACCCGTACCATACAATTCAATTTGCTCTAAGTGAGGATCAAAAAGCTTTTGACATAAGTCATGAATGACTTGACGCTTTAGCCGTTCTCCATAGGCAGAAAAGATTCTCAAAATAGCAGTCTGCATTCCATATAAATTGGCATATTCTTCAATCAAGATCTCGCAGATTTGCTTGTGATAGCCATAGGGAGAAACAGGAGAAATGGCAGCAAATTCATCAATAGGCAGTTGATTCGAGTTGCCGTAAAGGGCGGCGCTAGATAGAAAAACAAAATGGCAATCTTTTGGATATTCTCTCAGGGTTTCTAATGTGAATGCACAGGACTCGACAGAATTTTGAAAGTCTGTATGGGGCGCTTGGAAAGATTGCGGAACAGATGCAGTCCCCGCACAGTAAATCAATACATCGGGCGAAAAATCTTTGAGGATTTGTGAGAGTGCTCCATCAGGCAAATTCATTTGAGCAAAGAAAGCAAGGTTCCCAGAGCCTGCTGCTGTGGGCATCTTGGGCGATCGCCCCACGGCAGCAACAACATGCCCCTGCTGAACGAAATGCTGACAGATATGAGAGCCGAGAAATCCGCCCGCGCCACATACGATAATTCGAGCTTGAGTCATTCTGCCGTTCTCAGAGCGAATCCAATACCATAACCTGTTTCAGTAAATTCAAAAGAGGACATGTAGGGAAATTGGGCGATCGCCTGGCCTCGCCAGCAAACCGACTCTAGACGCTCCCAAAACCCTTCAATGGATAGTGGCATGGGATAGTGAGGAGAAGCTACATGC
>JAAUOQ010000038.1 GCA_012034795.1 Leptolyngbyaceae cyanobacterium CRU_2_3 | reverse complement strand
TTGCTGGTAATGGGTAATTGCTTGAACGTCTCCAGTTTCCGCTTTCCGTTGAATCCACAGGTCTAGAGTATTTCGACTAATGCCAAACATTCGGCACTACGTTTATTTTGCGTTCTCCTCGTGCAAGCGCAGCCAGGGCTTTGCGCTGGAGGTCATAGCTGTAGGAACCTGCCTTAGAGATTCTTTGAGATATTTCTTGCTCAATTCTATAACGTCTCAGCATATAACCGTAGCGCTATATCATTTGTAGTTGTGACGATGAACTAGCCTTTTCAGGGCGAATCTGCCCTGAAAAGGCTATGTCAAGGGGAAAGGGTATGATTGGTCAGTCAACCCACCCTAACGGTTTGCCTACTGAGAAAGGGGCCAAGTGAAACTAAACGTTGCGCCTTGACCTAACTCAGAGTCAAGGTCAATATGCCCACCTCTATGTTTAACAATTTTTTTGATGATCGCTAATCCGATCCCCGTACTTTCTTTGTTCTTTTGGCTGTTCAGGGTTTGGAATATCTCGAAGACTCGACTGTGGTTTTCGGGATCAATACCGGGGCCGTCATCCGCAACTGCAAATTCGTAGCCCTGAGCCTGAGCCTGAGCCGTAATTTGGATCTGTCCATCAGCACGATCATGGTATTTAACGGCGTTGCTAATTAAATTCGTAAATACCTGACTCAGCAGTAAGCGGTTTGTCATGATCGTGGGCAGGTTAGGGGGGATCTCAACTGTGAATTCAGGCGGAATAGCTAGCGAATCAACAATTTCAAGCAACAGCTCATTGAGATCAAACGGCTCATCGGGTGCGTCCTGATAGCTGATGTGCGCATAAGCCAGCAAACCATTGATCAATGTTTCCATACGGAAAACGCGCGATCGCAATAACTCCAAGTTTTGTTTGGTATCGGGGGGGACTTGGTCTGCTAGATCCTCTTCAATCCAGAGGGATAGATTGGAAATTGCCCGCAGCGGGGCTTTCAAGTCGTGGGAAACAATGTGAGTAAATTGATCTAACTCTTGATTGCGCTGATTGACCAAGGCTGTGGCTTGCATTAACAGTTGATTCATTTGACTCAATTCATGTGCTTGCGTTTGCAAGTCAATTTCTGTCTGTTTGCGATTCGTAATGTCTTGGGCAATACCCATCATGTGGATTGGATCACCCTGCTCGTTATAAAATGCCCGTCCTTTAGCCAGAATCCAATGAATGCTCCCGTCATTCCAAAGACTACGATATTCGATGTCATACTCTTGTTTTTGAGTGATCGCCTGCTGCACAGCAGCATCGGTGCGATCGCGATCATCAGGATAGAGAGCCTCTAAAAAACGCTCATAGCTCATTTCCGTATCAGGGTCGAGTCCAAACAATTCCTTACAGTAAGTGGTCCAGACTAATTGATCTGCTTCTAAATTCCAGAACCACATTCCGAGGTCAGCCGCTTCCGTAGCTAGTCGTAACCGTTCTTCGCTCAATTGGAGTGCGACTTGGGCTTGTTTGCGATCAGTAATGTCAATCACAGAGCCGATGTAGCCCCTAAATTCACCATTTCCATCAAACCAGGGTTTTGCTGCATCAATGCACGTTCGATAGTGGCCGTTACGGTGACGCAGGCGGTATTCCAGTTGAAACGCTTCCTGGTGATCGTTGGCAGCAAGAAAGATAGCTTCGGAGGCTTCGAGATCGTCTGAATGGATGGCATCGAGCCGACAACACTCTAATCCGCTTGTCTCGGTTTGCCCTGTAAAGTCATACCAGCTTCGACTGAGGTAAGTGCAGTAGCCTGTGGCATCTGTGACCCAAACCAGCATGGGCGCATTATCCGCCATGTTGCGGAATCGATCTTCACTTTCGCGCAATGCCGCCTCGTAGCGCTGGCGTTCCGACAGATCGTAGAAGTGGCACACCACACCGAACCGTCCGTCCGGGAGCGTGATCCGCTCGATCTTCCAGTCATAGGACTCGATCTCGCCAACGTCATAACGGCGTTCAACCGTATTGGGTGCGTGATAAGGCTCCCCTGTTTCCAGGGTGTGCTGGAAGAGCGCAATGACTTCACTGGCAAACGGCTCCAGCCAGATGACGCGCAACACTTCGGCAAAGTCGCGCCCAATCAGGGGGCGGACGTTTTCAAAGACTTTCTGGGCCCCCACGCTCACCTGCGCCAAACAAAAGTCAGCATCGACGACATAGACGCCAAACGGCGAGTTGTCCACCAGATGGCGGAAGGTATCGTGGGCTGCGCGCAGCAGAGCTTCAGCTTGTTTGCGCTCAGTAATATCGAAGGAAACGCCAATTAGCCCCGTAATTATTCCCCTTTCATCCGAGTAAGGCGATTTAGTGGAAAGAAACGTGCGACGACCTTCTAGTAACTGCACAACTTCTTCCAATACTTGCATTTGTCCCGTTTCCATCACTTGACGATCAGTTGCCATAATCGGCTCCGCTTCATCCGGGTTGAGATAAAATTCGGCATCGGTGTAACCAATAATTTCAGACTCCGGTTTACCAAGCACACGGATAAGAGCAGGATTAGCCATGATCAACCGTCCTTGCCGATCTTTAACGTAAATCTGGGTGGGGGTGGCTTGGTTGATGGTGTTCAGAATTGCCAAACTCTCGCGCAACGCTTCTTCGGCTTGTTTGCGATCGCTAATGTCGTAGCTAATGCCATCGAACCGAATCGGTGTTCCATCGGGGGCGTAGGTTGCCTGTCCAGCCGATCTGATCCACCGAATCTCGCCTGTATCGGGATTTACGGCTCGATGGTCAATCTCGTATAAGGTCTGCTCCTGCAGAGCCTTCTCAACTGCAAGGCGGGTTGGTTCTCGGTCTTCGGGGTGAATACGACTCCAAAATAGCTCAAAAGTCGGCTCTAGATCGGGTGAAACGGAGAATAGCTCTCTAGTTTGATCGTCCCAATTTAGTTCCTCCAGCGGCAGAGGATTCAGCCACAGTCCAATTCCGGTTGTTTTAAGCACAAAGGCAAGCCGTTCGCGATTCGAGCGTAGTTCTTCCTCTGCTTGTTTGCGATCGGTGATCTCCGTGACAAAAATCGATAGCCCTTCGGATGAGGGATAAGCACGATTCTCAAACCAGCGGTTCCAGGGGGGGTAGAAGCACTCAAAATTAACCGGAATTTGTTCTGCTGCCGCCCGCCGTATTTGCCACTCAAACTCACCGCCCACCCACTCTGGAAACACCTCCCAAATGCTTCTGCCCAGCAATGCTTCTTTGGGCATTCCTAGCGTTTCTACAACTCGGTCATTGACATAGCTATAGCGCCATTCCCGATCTAGGACGATAAACTGATCGTTGACACTGGCGAGCACTGACTCTAGTTGCGCTTTGGCCGCTTCCGCTGCTTGCCGCTGGGCCTCCTCTCGTCGGGTTGCTTCCTGTCGCAACTGCGCCAGTTTCAGAGTCGCCTCTACCCGTGCCAGCAGTTCACGAGCAGAAAAGGGTTTGATTAGATAATCATCAGCTCCAGCTTCGAGTCCTTCAATCCGAGATTCTTCCCCAGCCCGCGCCGAAACGAGAATGATTGGCAAGGCCTGGGTCTGGGGATCGGCTCTCAATTCTTGCAGCAACCCGAATCCATCCAGTTCAGGCATCATGATATCCGTCAGCACCAGATCGGGGTGTTGCTGACGAACAGCAGCTAATGCAGCCACCCCATCGCTGACTGCCTCCACTTCATATTGGGGGCTTAACAGACGCTGCACATAATCTCGCATATCGGCATTGTCATCTGCCAGCAGAATCCGAGGCAGGGGTAAAGAGGAATCTTTTGAGCGAGGAAAACAGCGATCGCGGGATCTGAGTCTAGAGACTCAGATCCCGCGATCGCACCCGCTGATATCCAACGTGCTGCTTCTTCAACATAGGAATTTGCTCCTGATGCTGTTGAGGCCAGGGTGCGAGGGGCTTCAATTCGATCGGCGGGTAAGTGAGCCGAGCCAAAGGGAAGGGCGATCACAAAACTTGTGCCGTGATCGACTTGACTGAGGACACGAATCGTTCCGCCATGCAGTTTGACCAGCTCTTGCACTAAGGCCAGACCGATTCCAGAGCCTTCATAGGTGCGCGATCGCATGCCACTGATGCGATGAAATCGCTCAAATAGTCGAGGCAATTCAGCTTCGGGAATGCCAACCCCTGTATCTGTAAGGCTCAACTCAACGACATTGCCCACAGGTTGTAAGCGAATTGTGATTGTGCCATCAAAAGTAAATTTGAAGGCATTGGACATGAGATTGAGGACAATCTTTTCCCACATCTCCCGATCAACATAGACAGGTTGAGGCAGTGGTGGGCACTCAATCACCAGATTCAGGCCAGCCCGCTCAATCAAGGAGCGAAACACGCTGGCCAGTTCAGCCGTATACGTTGCCAGATCGGTCGGTTCATAAGATGCCTGTACCCGTCCTGCTTCAATTCGAGAAAAGTCGAGGAGGGCATTGACTAACTTGAGTAGACGCAAACCATTCCGCTGCAACATCTGTAACTGTTCTCGCTCCGCCGTTTGTAAGCGGGCATCAAGCGTATTGGAAAGTTCTTCCAGCGGACTCAGCATCAGCGTCAGCGGTGTGCGAAATTCATGGCTGACATTGCTGAAAAAGGCGGTTTTAGCTCGGTCTATCTCAACTAGCGCCTCCACCCGTTTGCGCTCTGCCTCATAGGCACTGACATTGGCGATCGCGGTTTCAATATGCCCAGCCATCAAATCAAAAAAAGCGCGGTAATCTGAATCGAGACTGCAAGCAGGATTGACTCCAACGACCAGTAAGCCGACGATTGCGTCTTGTCCTGATGCTCGAATGGGTAGAGCCAACGCTTGATTGATGGGCAAGGATAAAACTCCCACTGGAACCTCACCCCATTGATGCGCTAGATCTTCAATCGTGATCCCTGTTTGAGTTTGTAGCACCGCTGCAAATGACCAGGGATCTGTCTCAGATAAATTAATCGTCGTCGGCATCAAAATTGCGCCAAGGTCAGCAGGTGTTTGTCCGCATAGGGCGGCTTGCGTTAGGTCTGAATGGAGTCGATATAGCGCAGCAAACGGAATATCAGATGAGTTATTCGACAGCGTTTTGAGCGTGGATTGATAAACTTCATCGACGGTCTTCGCTTTACTTGACTGAGCCGCTAAATCTTTTAAAGTGGCAAGACGACGTTCACTCAAAACACGATGGGTCGTTTCTGCAACAGCGGTAAAGACACCTTCGACCTTTCCCATTTCTGTAAAAATAGGGCTGTAAGAGTAAGTGTAGTAAGCTTCCTCAAGATATCCAGACCGTAACACTGGAATCAACAAATCTTCTGCCCAGGTTGCGATGCCTGTTTCAAGCACACTCTTTAACTGCGGGCCAATAATGTACCAACTTTCAGGGAAAACAGCTTTTCCTGGCCTGCTAAGTGCCTTCGGATGCCGATTGCCGAGAATGGCTTGCCAAGCGTCGTTATAGAGCAACATCAATTCTTCTCCCCACCAAATCACCATCGGGAATCGAGAATTTAGGCAAATATTTACGGCTGTTTTCAGACTGAGCGACCAATCAGAAACAGAGCCAAGCAGCGTTGGGGACCAGTCGTGCGATCGCATCAGCCTCGCCATCTCGCTATTACCTGCAAACACCTGCTCTGCAATTTGATTTTGGTGGTTTAGCTGAACCATTCGTTTGACCCCCTGTTGAGCACACACAACTTAGAGCAACAACATGTAAGAAACAGTTTTGGTTTATCGGCTTTAGACACAGGCTCTAGAAAACGATGAAGAGTGCCTGAATCACCCCTTCATGTGTTTAGCCCTATGCCCTGCGGGCAGGCTGTACCAAGGGTAAGATCGCCTACATAATTAATTTCATACTTTACCATTAAGACTATTTCTGTCTGTAGATTATTTTAGGATATCCCGCATAGAGGGGTTAAAAATCTCTTCCTTTCGATGGATTCCTCTTATTGTTTTGAACTTCTAGATTAAAGGCATATATGCTCTTAATGCCTATGGAGACTAGCATTTATGGTTCAAATGCAAAGTTATAGCCCTGTTCACGTTGCCATCTTGCTAGAAAATCAGTTTGAGGATTCAGAATTTAAAGTTCCTTACACTGCTTTACTCCAGGCAAACGCTCAGGTGACGGTTGTGGGCACGCGCATGAATGACGAGTACAAAGGGGAAAGGGGAAAAGTTTCTCATAAACCGGATGCCACAACAACCGAAGTCAGAGCAGAGGATTTTGATGCCATTGTTCTGCCAGGGGGTGCTGCTCCTGACAAGATTCGCACCAACCCCCAAGCTATTCGCCTAGTGACGGATGCGATGAAGTTGGAAATAATAGTCGCGGCAGTCTGCCACGGCCCCCAAGTTTTAATTGAAGCTGATCTAATTCGGGATAAACGGGTCACTGGTTTTCAAGCAATTCGCAAAGACATTGAGAATGCGGGTGGACAGTACATTGATGAACCAGTAGTCATTGATGACAATCTGATAACGGCGCGTTGCCCTAGTGATCTACCTTTATTTACTACGACACTCCTCAATAAGCTGGGGCTGACTATTCCAGATAAATTGTTGCCAGTGATAACGGATCGGATTTATCCCTGGTGGGAATTAGGGGAACTATGGCAAGGCTCTAGCAAGCAAGATATCTTGAATGCCTTAAATACAGCAATTGTAGGGGAACGTTATACCCTGGCAGCCTTCCAAAAATACAAAGAACAAACGAGAAATGCTGACTTCCAAGTTTTAGCGCAAGAAGTCGTGGCCACCAAGTACCGTCATATAGAACTCCTAGAGAATCGTTTGCAGGATTTCGGTGAAACTATTACTTGGCAAGCGATAGGGAGTGAGCCGTTCGCTGCGTTGCAAAGCTGGCTCCAATCTAGCGAGGATGAATCTTTGATGCGCAGGGCATTAGGAGATTTACAAACAGGTGCTGTGGATGCAATGCACCTGAGTACTTGGCTGACCGATCCGCAAACCACTGAGTTGCTGAAGCAAATTAGCGACAATCTGTTGCATCATGTTCAGCAATTGGGAGAGCTGTACCGGACTTGTTGGGGCAAAGCCGTAAAACCTCCCCTCCCCACTACACTAGCCATGAGCGAAATTCAGAGCCTTGTCGTCCCTTTGGCCATGCTTCGCTGAGAAACCTATCCTCAATTTTCCAGTATGACTTTGGCCTATCTGGATTATGAGGGAACGGAGCTAATCTTGATTAGTAGCAAGTCCAATCCGGCACTTGAACCGGGCTTACATCAACACCCTCAGTCAGAGACTGAAGAAACTGCTGAAATTTTCAATGACTTGAGAATGCGTCAGTCTCGTCACCCTATCGAGCCTCTGTTCACAGGAAATTGGACTTAGAACCTGCTCATCGCCATTTATGTTCCCTTTCTATCTTCTGCCCTACAGACGGCTGACCCTGGAATGAATGGCTGGCTGCTCATTATTGCATGAGTTTTGTGCCGTTGGTGATCGGACAAATTGCCAAGGCAATGGGTACTTTAGTGAGCGGACAAATTGCCTTGGCGATGGGTAAGGGATCATACAAATAAATTGTCAAGTTTTACAATTTATTTAGCTGGCTTGAGACTGCTCAGATCCAGAACCAAAAGGATTGTTACCTGTCAAACTAAGGATCACCATGGGCCAACCATTAGAAATCAGATTCAAACCTACGAGTAGTCCTAAAATCCAAGCAGAATCAGCAGGCCATCCTAATATAATGGAAAGACCAAATACCAGTGCAACCACACCACTTCCCAAAGTCCAATACCAACGCGATTCTTCCTCGCGCATCTGCACCGCCATAATTATTTGGAGGATTCCTTCCATAAAGATGAAAGTTCCAACTGCAAGGGTCAGACTGAGAACACCCTGAAAAGGGTAAAAGAGCAACAATAAGCTAGAACCGATATAACCTGCGCCTAACAGCACATTAAAGATCAGACTCTTAACATTTTGACGGCAGCGATAGGCATAAAAGAGTTGAATGATACCACTGCCAAAGAACACACTGGCAATTACCAGCTCAGTTGCTAGGGTGCTGACAAAAGGCGTGGCGATCGCAATAAATCCTAAGATCACCAGTAAGATCCCCAGGGCAATAGACCATTTCCCTTTAGAGGGGTCAGTATTTTGTATGTCAGTTTTATGAGTCATAGGTGAGTCCTTCTGTCCTTCAAAAGATTGATGAGATAAGAAGTTTAGATTTTGCTTAACACGCTGTAATCATTATCTTTAACAGCAGAGTCAACTAGAATTTATCCAACCTGTCTCGATTAAAGATATTTGGCAAAGCTCAAATCTTTGCAACTTCGTTGACTATCCTGACTTAACTGAAAAATATTGAGATCTACCCACAAGTAGAACGGTCCTAGGATTGATATCTGACGAAGGAAAGAGAATGAGCAGAGCATCAGCCCTAGATCCTTCCCAAGACCCGTTGTGGCTGTTTTACCATCGGAAGCCAACGCCTCAGGCGAAAATATCTAACGCTGCTGATACCCGCCTAGATTTTTAAATCCCCAAAAAGACTGAGCTGCATCCAATATGATTACTGCCTTCTGGAAGAGGAGAATATCTTGCCATATCAGTCAGGATATGAACGTGGGATTAATATTCACTCCCAGGTAGCCAACTCTATTCAGGGCTATTGCACTTTCTCTTGGAACCCTACCACACATTAGACGAAAAAGGTCAGTAAGATGAAATTTCACCCATTAATCTCGGTTCCAGTTGCAGCTTTGATTCTAGCAACCACTACCTATCCGATTTTGGCAGCAGAAGACGCGACCCAGACCGTTCGCTCAGCTAACACTACGCTGCAAGAATTTTTAGATAGACAGCAAATTCCACCTGCGATTCTCAAAAATAGTCAGGGCATTGCCATTATTCCCAATGTGATTCAGGCTGGCTTTGTGCTGGGGGCTAAGCGAGGAGAAGGCATTATGCTAGTCCGTAATCAAGATGGCAGTTGGAGCAATCCAGCCATTATTACGCTCACAGGTGGCAGCTTCGGTTTGCAGGCAGGTGCAAAGTCTAGCGACATTGTTCTTGCCTTTCAGGATGCAGAGAGTATTCGCAAAGTCTATAATTCAGATTTTCGATTAGGTGGAGATGTTTCCGGTACAGCAGGCCCGGAAGATTCGCAGGCAGTGTTTCCAACAGACAGCACAGGCAATATCTACTCCTACGTCAAGGGCGAAGGTCTGTTTGGTGGAGTGGCTCTGTCCGGTGTCAGGGTAGACTACGAAGAAGATGAAACCGGGAATCTTTACGGTCAAGAAAAAGTCTCAGCTCAGCAGGTGTTTACGGGTAGCGTCACGCCACCACCCATTGTCGAGAGCTTACGAAAGACATTAGGTGGCGCTACTGCGAGTAGATAAGATCAAATGCATCCATTCTAGGAACAGCTACTAATCGCCACTAAGCCAAATCACAATTTAGGCAAGTAGAGAGTTTATGCCAGTCCGGTCTCATCACAATCTATGGTTACGAGAAATCAAAGATTTGATTCGAGGCATTTCGGGTGGTTTCCTATTTGGCATTCCTTTGTTGTATACCATGGAAGTTTGGTGGGTTGGTTCTGCTGCTGAACCTCTACGTCTGTTGAGTGCGATCGCACTCACCTTCACCATTATTGTTTTACTGAACCAAACATCCGGTTTTCGGGGTACGGCTGATGTTCGCTTCAGTGACGCTTGCATGGATAGCACTGAAGAAATTGCCCTTGGCATATTGTGTTCAACCTGTATATTGGTGTTACTCCGCGAAATTACCCTGGATACCTCCCTCAAAGAGGCGTTAGGAAAACTTATCTATGAGAGTATTCCCTTTGCCTTAGGGGTAGCACTTGCCAATCAACTCCTCGGCGGTCAACAGGATGAAGCACAAAGTCAATCAAACCCCCAGCCTCAACGGAAGAATCGATTGAATAGCACGTTAGCCGATCTGGGTGCGGCCTTTATTGGGGCAATTGTGGTTGCCTTTAGCATTGCCCCTACCGATGAAGTGCCCATGTTAGCGACAGCGGTTTCAGGGCCTTGGCTGTTGGCCTTGATCGCTGCGTCACTCTTGATTTCGTACACGATTGTCTTTGCTGCCGATTTTTCCAATCAAAAAAAACGTCATCAACAACAGGGAATCTTTCAAGATCCTTTTAGTGAAACAGTTATCGCTTACCTTATCTCCCTTTTTGCTGCTGTGTTTATGCTGTTGTTATTTGATAAGCTAGGCTTTAGTGATCCGTGGTCAACCTGGCTCAGATACACACTAATATTGGGATTACCTGCTACGGTTGGTGGAGCAGCAGGTCGATTAGCCATATGAATCAAGTTCAACCCAATTCTGAAGAATCTCCGACCCGTGAGGCGAAAGTGAGCCGATCTCCTGCTGAATGGGTTACTTTTGGCGTTGCTTCAGTCATTCTGGCAACGGTAGTCGGCTTGGTTCTCTATGTCTGGCTAGGTCAACAAGACCAGCAGCCTCCTACCCTCTCGGTAAGCCATGACAAAGCAACGCGGCAAGTTGATCGGCAATTTTATGTGCCATTTACCCTCGTCCATCAAGGGGGTAAAACGGTCGAATCTGTACGAGTGATTGCCGAGCTACGCATCAACAATGTTGAAGAAACCGCTGAGGAAGAGATCAATTTTTTAGCCAGTGGAGAAACGGCAGAAGGAGCCTTTATTTTCAGTCATCCCCCTCAAGATGGAGAATTAAGTATCCGAGTAGCCAGCTACAAGCTACCCTAGCTGTGCGTCAACTTGAGCGCTGAGCGCAGCTTAGTGCTATGCTTAACTGCCATGACAGCTTTAAGTTTTCCCGTGAACTGGCTCATCGCTAGCCTGTTGCTGCTGGTGTTAGGTATTTTCCTGTCTGCCTACTTGCAAGGCGCATTCCGCCATCACATTCGTTATCGCTTGCAGTCTCTACCTGACCCGGAAACCTCTAATTTTGCGCTTACAGTTGCCAGTCTGACCGATTCCTTTTTAACCTGGGGTCAACCGACGGGTTTTTGGCTAGAAGCGGATGCCATCTATGCCGCACGTCTGAATGCAATTCAGCAGGCACAACAAATCATTTGCTTCGAGACCTTTATCATGACCCCAGGCCGTCGAGCAGAGCAATTTGCCGATGCGATCGCCCAACGAGCTAGAGCGGGTGTAACGGTACAGATGGTGGTCGATCACCATGGCACTGAAACAATTCCCCAGAAGTACTGGCAAAAATTAAGGGCAGCAGGTGTGGAAGTTCGTTTCTTCAGTCCCCTAAGCTGGCGGTCACCCGTTGAATATCTCGCCCGCACCCATCGTAAGCTTTTACTGATTGACCACACGACAGCCCTTATTGGCGGTGCTGGTATCTCCGATGCCTGGGATGGCCAAGAAAAGCCAGGTCACCCTTTTCCTTGGCTGGACTTTGAGGTTCGGTTTACAGGGCAAGTCGTCGCTCGATTAGAAGGTCTGTTTTTACAGCACTGGTTAGATACAGGTGGAACGGTTGACCTGATGGCCCAACCAAATGCCCAAACCTCCCTTGTTAAAAGTGAAGCGGATTCAGAAATATTGGTCACCGCAGGAGAAGATCCAACCACACGCAATTCTCCCCTGCGATCTTTTTTCCTAGGGTTGATTTGTGCCGCTCGTCAACGCATCTGGATTGCCAGCCCCTATCTGTTTCCTGATCACAACACCAGAGCCGCTATTGTGCGAGCTAGACAACGGGGCGTAGAGGTGCGAATTCTGACAATGGGGAAAATTTGCGACAAGCCGATGGTTCACTACACTGCCCAGGAACTTTACGGTAAGCTGCTCACGACAGACGTCAATATTTACGAGTATCAACCCAGCATGATGCACAGCAAAGTGATCCTAGTCGATGATACGTGGGTCAGTATCGGTAGTGCTAACTTTGATCCTCGCAGCTTTTGCATAATGACGAACTGAATCTGACAACTGCGCAAGCAGCATTATTTCAACAGATCGAGCAATTCTTTGTTAGGGCGTTTGCTCAAAGCGATTGTGTCAATCTAAGGGCATGGCACAAGCGTCCCCTCTGGGAAAAATTGCAAGGACGTTTAGGGTTGTTGCTCCGACATCAGATGTAAAGTTACAGCGATTCTATCAGCATCGGTTCTGGGGCAGATCCCCTAGAAGTTTGGAGCGGATCATAGCCAACTTGTTGAGTAATTCGCTCTCTGGCTAAGGCACGGTACTCCCAAAAATGCTCACCAGCGGCACATAATCCCAGGTACATATTCAGAACCTGTGGCTTGTTTAACAGAATGATCCAGAGTTGATGCCAAAATTGTCCGCGAATTTCGGGTCGGCGAATGCCTTGATGCCAGATCAATTGGATAACCAATCGCAACCCCTTACTCAGAGGGAATTGCATCGTTTGCCTTTGATTTCTCCCGGTATTAATCTTAAGGCATTGCTGCAAACAGCGTCTGAGATAATTTTGAGGCTCATACAGCGTCCAAAATCCTTCGACATACTCTCTAGACAGTTCTGTAATAGGGCGAGTGGGGACAAAATTCATCAGCGTATTCTGGTCACCTGTCGGATGGCTGCTGCCCTCAATTAAGCGCTGTTCTTTTTTAAGCCGATCCCAGAGAGCTGTATTGGGTAGAGCTTGAAGGATTCCTAACATGGGTTGCGGAATACTGGTTTGTTCGACGAAGGCTTGTATGCGATCGCCTGCTCCGGCTCGTTCTCCATCAAACCCTAAGATAAACCCAGCGTAGATGAGCAGCCCTGCCTCATTGATCTTGCGACAGGCTTCCACAAGAGGACTACGGGTATTTTGCAGTTTACGAGTGACTTGTAAGCTGTCCTGATCGGGGGTTTCAATGCCGAGGAAGACGGCATAAAAGCCTGATTCACCCATCAGTTGAAGCAATTCATCATCCTCTGCTAGATTCACGGAGGCTTCTGTAATAAAGGTGAAGGGATAGTTATGCTGTTGCATCCAGGGAATTAATTCCCGCAGGAAGCGTTTAACATTCCGCTGATTGCCAATAAAGTTGTCATCGACAATAAAGAGAGAGCCGCGCCAACCCAGATCATACAGAGTCTGTAGCTCCGCTAGGGCTTGATCCGGTTCTTTGGTGCGGGGTTTGCGACCATAGAGAGAAATGATGTCGCAAAACTCGCAGTTGAACGGACACCCGCGTGAAAATTGAATTGCCATCATCAAGTAGGCATCCTGCTGAAGCAGGTCAAAGCGCGGCATCGGGCTTTGGGTCACGTCCGGTTTGTCAATGGAGCGGAAGATTCCTTGGGTCTGGCCTTGCTTGAGCGCTTCGAGGAACAGGGGAACCGTCATCTCTCCCTCATCCAGAATCAGAAAATCTGCGCCAGCGTCCAGCGCATCTTGAGGAACAGAGGTAGGATAGGGACCGCCCACTGCTACTGTTTTACCCAAGCGAGCGGCTTTCTGAATCAGCGCCTGGAAATCCGGTTTTTGCACCAGCATGGCTGAAAGAATCACCAAATCGCACCACTCCCAGTCGGCTTCAGTTTCACAGATGACGTTGCGATCACAAAATCGAATCTCCCAGTCTGACGGTAAGAGGGCGGCAACCGTAATAATTCCTAAAGGTGGAATTACTGCCTTCAGTCCAGCTATTTCCATGAAACGATCGTAGGACCAGAAGGACTGGGGAAATTGAGGATAGAGCAGTAGTGTTTTCATAATTTCCTTCGGTAGCTTAAATTAATTTTGATAACCGGAAAAATGCCGTACAACCAACCCGTTTGAAATTTAAGGGTCTCCTCACTCTCAATTATTACTGTTACCGTAGGTCACATCGCCCTCAATTTTTATCTATCCCAAGGATGATGACGCGATCTCGTAGCGGTTCATAGGATACTGCACTGTTAACAAGTGATAGATCCTGGAATGCTTGTGCATGAGATAATCCATGAAATATCTGAATGCACTGCTGACTGCGACAACATTACTCACGGCTACAGTAAGTCCGGTTCTAGCGAGCAACGCAGAGTACTTTCAACAGTTTCATCTTGGAGCTGAGAAACTAGAAACATTACTGGGAGCATCTACTACTACCACCTGTACTTTCAGGCGAAATGGCACCCCGCGAAGATGTACTACTACGACGATTACATCGTGACTTTGTATGCGAGGAGACACGGTCTACTATAGACGGTTGTTTGTAAAATAACCTGAGTTCGGGCTGGTTGACTTGTATCTGCCTGAGATTAGCGGCAATCCTCAACCCCTCTGGAATACCCAAAGTGGTGGCAGCGCCCCCTGGAATGGAGCGCTGCTCTAGCAGTAGAACGCTATAACCTGCTTTCAGCAAGTAGGCAGCACAGGTTAGACCGTTGTGATCTGCACCAATGATAATGACATCGTAGGTTTCCATAATTCACAAGCAGAAAAGATTTGCTAAAAGCCGCTTACAAAACTTCTTAACAAATCACTTCGACTCACCCTCCCCTACAACCGCGATCTTATGGCGATAAACCAACTCACCACCGTACCAGCCTGTAATTCCTAACAAGGTAGACACGAAAATTGACAACACTAGACCCGTGGGTAGCGCTGCTTGAGTTGGATTGCCCCAGCGCAGCACAAAATTAATCACCGTTATGATTAAAACCGCAACATTGCCAATCAGATGAAACCATCCTGCTTTACGCTTTCGAACTCGACCAATTCTGAAAAAATCGACTAACCCGGCAATAGCAGCCAAAACTGCGGTTCCTAACCCCGCTCCAATCAGCCAGAAAGACACTCTTGCCCAGAATAAATCGTTTGTTAGCCAAAAACCTAAATCTGTCCCCAAGGCAGTAACCAAAAAGGTAATGGGAAAAGTGACCAGCAGCGGATGCAAAGGATGACCTGCGATCGCAACTTTACTAGGAATACCACTATCATAGTAGTCGCGGTTTTCGCTTTCGATTGAAGGTTCTCTATTTTGTATGCGTACCATCTCAAAATCCTTTTAATTTGAGTAGATCAATTTTTCTAAACTGAAGCTTCTGAATTAATGAGTGGATGGAAAATGCTCGATAAATGCTTCTCTCATTAAGGTCAGCTTCACTACTGCTACCTTAATCTCTTGCAGGTAAAGTTTTATCCTTGCTGGGGCAACTTTACACAATTTCCAGCAAGGACTTGATCTACCAAAAGGGAGAAAAAAACAAAGTTTTTCTTTAAGTAAACTCTGCTTGACCCCCCACCAAAGATAGTCAATTGGTGAGTAGGGTCATTCCTTTAGTAAGAGGCTGTTTATAAAGTAAAGATAAAAATGCACTCGATCCTTGTCCCTGCAGCTTTAGCGTGACATTATAAGTTGCGTGGGACTGGGACTATGTCTAATCGAACATACGCCACCGATCTGACGGAT
>JAAUOQ010000422.1 GCA_012034795.1 Leptolyngbyaceae cyanobacterium CRU_2_3 | reverse complement strand
CACTACCGACCAATCCAGCTAACCAATACCCTAGGGGAGGCTTCTCTTTGGCTAAAATAACGCCAAATAGCGCGGTAAATAAGGGCAATAGTCCTACCACAATTGCTCCATGAGCAGCGGGGACATATTTCATTGCATAAGCACTGAACAGGGGAAAACCCAATACAACGCCTAGCGCAACCACTAACAATCGTTGAATCTGCTGTCGTTTAGGGATAGGACTGCGGGTAATACTCAGTAGAATGAAGCCAAGCAAGCCTGCTACAACTGCCCGTCCTACTCCAACCGTGATAACGCCAAAAAAAGGCACGGCAGCCTTGGTTGCAGGTAGTGTAAAACCAAAGCTAACAATGCCAATTAGCCCTAATAAATACGCTTTTATTTCATTATTCATTGGGCAGTCGATCACCTCTAACTTAATGATCTGATCTGAATGATTCGAGCGTAATACTTGAGTAGAGTATAGCGATCCCAAATCTGTCATGAGAAAACCCAAGAGGATTTTGGGAACGCAGTCACTAGGCAGGGAGCATTACTCCCTCCCCTTTCTGACAAATCATTTGAGATTGCTATATAAGTAATTAAAGAGGGGGGTATTACCCCTCTTTTTACTCATAAAGAGACTGCTATAAATTGCTGAATTTATTGATAGTAACGTTGATCGATCCAGACTCGCAGTTCTTGTTCTGATGATAATGTCATAGATCGCCTTGTGACAGGATCATAGACATGAAAGTAAGGGGTACCATCGTGAGCAATTTTGCGATCGATTCTCGGTTCTGAGCTACCGCAGAAGAGATTGATTAGGCTATCCCAAAACCTATTCCAGCGGGATACACTCGAAGATTTACACCGTAACTTCACCGCGCTGACAATTTGTGAATAGGCGTTCTCAGGTTTAAACAAGACAATCTTTGTGGCAGGAGCAGAATTAGATTCAAAGAATGCGTCTGATTCTGAAAAGGAGTTGTAGGGTTTCATGAGGGCACTCCGAATTGCTAACGAGATCATCGAAATTTCAACCAATTTAGTAACTCTACGCTCAAGGATCAAATCACCTGTCTCATACTTAATATGAACAAACTTGATGGATTGTCGATCAATCGGTCTGGTGCGATCGACCAGCGATCCAGAATTCTTCATCTTGAGTCAGTATCTTGAGTCAGTATCTTGAGTCAGTATCTTGAGTCAGTGTCAGTAGATCGCAAAGCTTCCAATAATCCTTTCACAATTCCTGGTTTTCACTGCGCTCGGCGGCGGACGAAAACCATGGATTGGTTGGGTTTTGGGGCGCGCCCAAAACTCCATTTGCAATCTACTGAGTGTCACTTGAGGGGGTTAGTTTGGAATATTTACAATTTTCTGGCACTTTTCCAGATCAGAACAGATGCAATTAAGCTAAATTGTAATGGGTACAGTTTGCATTTTTTCAACTGTTATGGTTATTACACCCCACAACTGTATCGCTATCTTGTTCAGCCTGGAAATTTGAGCTTGCAAATTCGCGACTGCCAACTGGGAGCAACTATTGAAGGTGAAATTACGAAGGTGAAATTATGAAGGTGAAATTATGAAGGTGAAATTAATTGATCAATCTCAGACAGCGAACCTGTACGAACAGGTTGCCGATCGCATCTGGGCATTGATCCGGGAAGGAACGCTACAACCCGGCGATCGCTTACCTTCTGTTCGCCGTCTGCACGAACAACTCTCTGTTAGTATCTCAACAGTTCTGGAAGCTTACCGTTTACTAGAAGATAGAGGATTGATCAGTGTTCGTCCACAGTCTGGCTACTATGTCAAACAAACATTGCTGAGCACGCCTGAAGAACCCGATCAATCTAAGCCGCCTAAAAAAGCAAGTTCAGTCAATAATTCGCTGGCATTTCAAGTGATTCGCCATGTCCAGGATGCCGACATTGTCAATCTTGCTGGGGCTTTACCTAGCATGGAAATGCTGCCCCTAGATACGCTCAACCGCCTGATGGGGCAGGCTTTACGCAATCATCCTATAATTTCTCATAGTTACGATGTGCCTCCAGGCTGCAAATCGCTGCGTCATGAGGTCGCAAGACGGCTGATGGATGCAGGCTGCTCTGTAAACATGGATGAAATTGTTACCACCAATGGGACCTTTGAAGCGGTCTATTTGTCACTAAAAGCGGCTACAAAACCAGGAGATACAGTGGCAATCGAATCTCCCACCTACTACGGTTTGTTGGAAGCGCTGGAAATTCTTCACCTGAAGGCCTTGGAACTGCCTACTCATCCACGGGAGGGGATCTCGCTTTTACATCTAGAAAATGCCCTTCAGAAAAAACAGATTGCAGCCTGTGCCTTAGTTTCCAACTTCAGCAATCCATTGGGAAGCTGCATGAGCGATGCCAAGAAAAAAGAATTAGTTCAACTGATGACCCGTTATGATACACCGTTAATCGAAGACGATATTTATGGTGACCTGTACTTTGAGGGCACACGCCCCAAAGCCCTGAAGGCATTCGATAGCGAAGGCATTGTCCTCTATTGCGCCTCCTACAGCAAAACGCTCTCACCTGGGTTGCGCGTGGGCTGGGCAGTGGCAGGACGCTATCAAGCCAAAGTCGAGCAGTTAAAGTGGGTGATCAATCAAACTACAGCGATCGCCCCTCAACTCACCATCGCTGCCTTCCTGGCAAATGGTGGATACGATCGACATCTGCGGCACCTGCGCCGCGCCTATCAATCCCAAATGGCACTGATGACTCAAGCCATTTGTGAGCACTTCCCGCCCGAAACACGAGTCACTCGCCCCAATGGGGGACATGTCTTGTGGGTGGAACTGCCCCACCCTTTTGATTCCTTGCTGTTTTATCGCCAAGCCTTTGAACAAAAAGTTAGTGTTGCTCCAGGGGTGATGTTTTCACCTTCTGGTAGCTACGGCAACTGCTTCCGGCTCAATTGCGGGTTACTGTGGTCAGAGCGAATTGAGCAAGCGATGAAGCAGCTTGGCCATTTGACTCAGCTTCAGACTTCAGCCCTGAAGCTGGCTGAGAGTTAGAAGCTGAGTATTAGGAAACGTCACGAAAAATTAAAGCCCCTGTTGCAAATCAGAAAAACTGACAGGATCAGGAAAAATCTGCCGCCCAAACATTGAATTATGCAAGAGCCGACTTTCCCTAGCTTTTCTTCCACCGATCGCGATCGCTTAGAAGCGTTTTGGATGCCGTTTACCTCCAATCGACAGTTCAAAGCCAAACCCCGCATCCTCGTCTCTGCTAAAGACATGCACTACACCAGTGAGGATGGCCGGCAAATCTTGGATGGGACTGCAGGGTTATGGTGCGTCAATGCTGGGCATAGTCGTCCAGAAATTGCTGAAGCAGTGCAAAAGCAAGTCTTGACCTTGGACTATGCCCCTGCTTTCCAGATGGGTCATCCAGGGGCGTTTCAGCTTGCCGATCGCCTCAGCAAACTGCTACCTGGAGATTTAAACCATGTGTTCTTCTCCAACTCTGGCTCAGAGGCAGTAGATTCGGCATTGAAGATTGCGATCGCCTATCATCGCGCCTGTGGGCAAGGTACTCGTCAGCGGTTAATTGGGCGAGAGCGGGGCTACCACGGCGTTGGTTTTGGCGGCATTTCGGTAGGCGGAATTGGAACCAATCGGAAGTTCTACGGTAGCCTGCTGGCAGGGGTGGATCACCTGCCCCACACCCACAACCTAGAGCACAATGCTTTTAGTAAAGGACAGCCTAGCTGGGGCGCACACCTGGCAGACGAGCTAGACCGGATTGTGGCACTCCATGATGCCAGTAATATTGCGGCGGTGATTGTTGAACCCGTCGCAGGGTCTACGGGTGTCCTGATCCCCCCTCAAGGCTACCTGGAGCGGCTGCGGCAAATCTGTGACAAGTCCGGCATTCTGCTGATTTTTGATGAAGTGATCACTGGCTTCGGACGATTGGGATCTAGCTTTGCCGCAGACTATTTTGGCGTGATTCCTGACATGGTGGTGGCAGCCAAGGGCATTACTAATGGCACCGTACCGATGGGAGCCGTATTTGTCCGCCAGGGGATTTACGACGCCTTTATGGATGGAGC
>JAAUOQ010000037.1 GCA_012034795.1 Leptolyngbyaceae cyanobacterium CRU_2_3 | reverse complement strand
AACTTGAAGATGGGAGTCGGCGATTCTAGCAAAGTAACAAACCTAGGACACACTACCTGTGCTACTCATCTTTTTTATCGGCAGGTGTGAACACTAGACTAAGAGCCGATACAATTCTAGAGATCTCTAGAATTTTTAGGGAGCGTTTTGAGATCGATCGCTATCCCTTCGGAGCACTCAATGCGACTAGGTAAAGTAGTCAAATCTAACTCTCACTGTGATTATGTGGTGCAGGTGGACGATCGCATGGAAGTGAGGAACCCACCTCAGCCAGAGGACTATGGGTTTGGTTGCTTTGTGAAGCTGGAAGATGAGGGCGATCGCCATTGGGCAGTTGGCATCGTCTATAACTCCCAGCTTTTCAACCCCATGTTCCTCAGCAACGGCCCACGCTTGACCAGTGATCCAGATCCAATGTTCGCTCCAGACTTGATCATGGAAACCCGGACGCTGTTGGGTGTGGTTCTGATTGGGTCGATCGTAGAGCAGGGCAAACTCAGTCACGGTATTCAAGGCATTCCACGGGTGGTGGTTCCAGTTAACACACCAGTTTGCCAGATGACGCAAGATGAGATCTATCGATTTCACCTCAATGAAATTGAAAGTCCTCAATTTTGCTACTACAGCCACTTGTTACGGTTTGGCGGCAGCTTTGCTGCTCAATTGACGCAGCAAGTTCTTAGGGAACTAGCCGATAGTAGCCTGTTTGCAGGAGCCGAACTGCGAGCGCTAGAAATTCTTTGTAAGGAACTGGCCTGGAAAAACACGATGGGGGCAATGCGATAGCGATCGCCCAACCGCTTTATATTTCAGCAGCCAGCGTTCAGGAAGTTGACACTTGCTTTTTCTCGGCTTTGTCTAAATTGAGGTTGACACTTGTGCTGGCTTTTCCAGATAATTAGAGTTTGTGTGAACTTTAGCGCTGGGAAATATCTTGGCTAACGTCGTTGTGATTGGTGCCCAATGGGGCGATGAAGGGAAAGGAAAAATTACCGATCTGTTGAGCCGGTCGGCCGATGTGGTTGTCCGATATCAAGGGGGGGTGAATGCTGGGCACACGGTCGTTGTCCAAGATCAGACCTTCAAGCTGCATCTGATTCCCTCTGGTATTTTGTATCCCAATACAAAATGCATTATTGGCTCAGGCACAGTTATTGATCCCAAGGTCTTGATTCAAGAACTTGACCAGTTGGAAGCTCTGAAGATTTCGACTCGGAATCTTTTGATTTCTGAAACGGCTCATGTCACCATGCCCTACCATCGCCTGATTGACCAAGCCTCCGAAGAGCGGCGCGGTGATCACAAGATTGGTACAACCCGGCGTGGCATTGGCCCAACCTACGCCGACAAATCCGAACGCACTGGCATTCGAGTCGTGGATTTGATGGAACCGGAGCATATGAAAAAGCAGTTGCGATGGACCATCAACTACAAGAATGGGATTTTGGAAAAGCTCTACGACATCCAACCGCTTGATCCAGAAGAGGTGATTGCGGAATATCTAGAGTATGCTGAGCGTCTGCGTCCTCATGTGGTAGATAGCTCTTTAGAGATTTATGAGGCATTTCGCCATCGTCGCAATATCCTATTTGAGGGCGCACAAGGAACTTTGCTAGATCTCGATCATGGCACTTATCCTTATGTCACCTCTTCCAACCCGGTAGCAGGAGGTGCCTGTGTAGGGGCAGGGGTAGGCCCGACGATGATCGATCGCGTTATTGGTGTGGCCAAAGCTTATACCACTCGCGTGGGCGAAGGCCCGTTTCCCACAGAGCAATTGGGGGATGTGGGGCAAATGCTGTGCGATCGCGGTGCAGAATTTGGTACGACCACGGGTCGTCAGCGACGCTGTGGCTGGTTTGATGCGGTGATTGGGCGCTACGCAGTGCGGATTAATGGATTAGATTGTCTGGCGATCACTAAGCTAGATGTTTTGGATGAGCTAGATGAAATCAAAGTTTGTGTTGCCTATGAACTGGATGGGCAGCAGTGCCTTGACTTCCCTGGCAATGCGCGCCAATTTGCCCATTGTCGTCCGATTTACAAAACAATACCCGGTTGGAAACAGTCCACGGCTGACTGCCGCACGCTAGAAGATCTCCCCATGCAGGCACTTGATTACCTTAAATTCTTGGCAGAATTGATGGAAGTGCCGATCGCGATTGTCTCTCTGGGTGCAAGCCGCGATCAAACCATTATTGTGGAAGATCCGATTCACGGGCCCAAGCGTGCTCTGCTCTATACCAAAGGCGAACAGCCCAGCAAAGGCGAACAGCCCGCTGCTCCCAACAGCCCAGAAATTCATCTCGCAAGCTGATGGCTTTTGAGTCTGCCTGCCAGCTTTTGAGGCTGTACGGCTTCACTCTGAGCGCAATGTTTTAACTTACGAATACCCAAACGACATTACCTATGGAACTCACTGTTGAATGCAATAAACGATCTGAGGGTAGCAAGCCCAATGCCCTCCGCCGTGAAGGTAAAATCCCTGCGGTGCTGTATGGCCATAAAGGGACTGAGTCTATGTCCTTGACTGTGGATGCCAAGTCCGCAGAAATTTTGGTCAGAAGATCGTCACTAAACAATACGCTGATTCAAGTCAATGTGCCTGACTTGGGCTGGAGTGGTAAAGCGCTACTGCGGGAAGTTCAGTCTCATCCCTGGAAAAGATTCCTTTACCACCTCAGCTTTTTCTCGGTTAGCTCGACCGATAAAATTGAAGTGACAGTGCCAATTCATTTCGTAGGCGTGGCAATAGGCGCTAAACAAGATGGTGGCTCAATGGATACAGTGCTTAACGAACTGGAAGTTGCTTGTACCGGTGGCACTATTCCAGATGGGATTGAGGTGGATGTGTCGAACATGAACATTGGCGATGCAATTCATGTCAATGAGTTGGTTTTGCCGACGGGTGTTACGGCTGTGGGTGAAGGCGATCGCGTTGTCGTTTCCATCTTGGGCAAGGCATCGAAAGCAGAAGACGGAACTGATGCAGAGTAGGCTCGCATAAAAACTCATGAATCAGCAAAGGGGGTGGATGTTAACATTCACCCCTTTGCTGATTGAAAATTTGGTGCGATCGCGAGTACAGTCCTGTACTCATGGAGTGTTACGCTGATACGGGACACTCAAATCCTGTATCCCCTTCATTTAGATAGCCATCCTTCATGACTGATAGCGTTCTCCCTGCGTTGATTCAGCAGATGATGCAACCGGAATTCTATCCCCATCCGGTGCAGTCTCCCGTCGCCTTGATCCAGACCCATGTTTCTTACGTCCTGCTGACGGGTGACTATGCTTACAAACTCAAAAAACCTGTGAACTTTGGTTTTTGGACTACTCCACCTTGGAAAAGCGCCAGCATTTTTGCCAGGAAGAACTGCGGCTTAACCAGCGCTGTGCCCCAGAACTGTATTTAGAAGTACTGCCGATCGCCGAAACCGATGGACGATTCTGCCTGAATGGAACCGGAGAGGCAGCAGACTACACCTTGAAAATGCGGCAGTTTCCCCAAGAGGGGTTGCTGGCTAATCTGTACAGCCAAGGGAAATTGACGACCGATCGCCTGCAAGAGTTGGCCCAAGTCATTGCCCGATTCCATCAAACTACTGCCAGCAACGAATACATCCGCAGCTTTGGGGAACCTGCCAAAGTGCGAGAGGCGATCGACGAAAACTTTCAGCAGACCGAGAAGTATATTGGCGGGCCACAAACCCAAGCCCAGTTTGACGAAACTCGCGCCTACAACGATCGCCTGTTTGCGGAAGAGTCGCATTTATTTGTGGAACGGATGCAGGGCGATCGCATCCGCGAATGTCATGGCGACTTGCACCTGGATAATATTTGCCTGTGGCAGGATCGGCTATGGCTATTTGACTGCATTGAGTTCAACGAACCCTTCCGGTTTGTCGATGTTATGTATGACATCGCCTACATCATCCGAGACTTAGAAGCCAACGATCGTCCTGACCTTAGCACTCTGTTCCTCAATTCGTATATTGAAACCACTGGCGACTGGGAAGGTTTGCAAGTGCTGCCGTTCTATGTCAATCGCCAGGCTTATGTACGGGCCAAAATCGTCTCTTTCCTGTTAGATGATCCGGCGGTTCCAGCGGCCGACAAGCAAAAAGCCCAAGAAACTGCGGCTGTTTTCTATCGTCTGGCCTGGAAATATTCGCAGCCGCGCCGAGGAGGGCTAACCCTGATGTGCGGTTTGTCAGGATCGGGCAAAAGCACGACAGCCAGGGCTTTAGCCTGCCGTATGGGTGGCATTCAAATTCGTTCAGATGCAGTCCGAAAGCATTTAGGTGGTATCCCGCTAGATCAGCGAGGTAGCGACGACCTCTACTCTGCTGAAATGACGCAAAAGACCTATAGTCGCCTCCTGGAACTGGGGGTTTGCTGGCACAACGAGGCTATGCGGTGATTTTAGATGCGAAGTACGATCGCCAGTCTTTGCGAGAACCTGTGATTGCTATTGCTCAAAAACACCAACTTCCACTACAGATAATTCACTGCAATGCTCCGTTGGACGTCTTGAGTCAGCGTCTGCAATATCGCACCGGCGATATTGCAGATGCAACGGCTGATCTATTACCCCAACAATTTTTTGAACCGTTTGGCTCAACTGAGTTACCCTATGTCAAGACCCTCGATACCACCCAGTCCGTTGCGACCCTGATGCAAACACTGGGAGTTTGAGGGGTCGTGTATCCAATTGTTGGTTTCTGGAAGGGTTAGGCATCACACTTTCTAGAAGCACAGAGCTAGTACATTACCTGAGGGCTTCCCTGAGAGCTTAAGGAATGGGATTGATGAGGGGCGTAACCGCATATGTACAAATATGAATCAGATGATAGTTTTCGAGCAGGCTTAGCGACCTGGGGATACTTCATCTTAATCTTCTTCTTCGTAGGGCTGCGGGCAGATCTATCTATTTTGCTGGGGGCGCTTGCTGGTTTAGCCGTCTGGATGATGGTCAGATACCTCAAAGCTGAAGCATTACCTGCGCCAGATCCTAAAATAGAGGCAGCAGAAGCCGAAGAAAAGCCACAACCTAGTATTTTTCGGCGAGTTGGCACGCGCGTATTCGATCGCTTCCGCAGATCTAGACTGACGGATAATGATCAATCAGACGTGACTCCAGCAGACCAGGCAAAACAGGGTTCGAGACGAGGACGAGTGATTGGGTCTAAACGTCTACCACAGCGATATATTGGCAAGCGCCCACCCAAACGAATTGGCAAATAAGTTAATTTGGTGAATATAAGGAGATTTCCAGCAATTAAATTACCTTTGTAGTACGGGCATCTTGCCCGCGACGCCAGCGAGATGTTTGGGCGATACCCACGCAGCGGGTTCTGGGTACGCCGAAGGCTTGACGCACTACAGGTAAATTTTTATCCGGAAATCTCCTAAATTAATTGGCAAATTAACTTAATTGCCAAATTAACTTAATTGCCAAATCAGTGAATTAGCAAATAGCTGGCAGATACTTCAGGGGTTTACCTACACGGGCATTTAAAACCGATCATCTGCTCGAAATCGGATTTGCAAAATTGCAGAATGAGTTAGTGGGCTTAGAAGCCTCAGCAATTCCTGCCCTTGCTCAGAGAAATATCCATCTTTAGATGTCTGGTGATTAACCTATGAAAGCGACCGCGGCTGTAATCATGGTTGGAATAGCACTCCTGGGACTTTCTAGCTGTGCCTCAGTGACCCCGCCCAACTCAACAGACCCTAATCAAACTAATGAACAAACAGATGCTTCAACCCAATTAAGCATTAAAGTTGCGCCTTCTAGCTCAACCGCTGCCGTGCTCCAGCTACTGTCAGAGGCTTATCATACCCAAAACCAAACCGTCAATTTTGAGTTTGTCAGCGTCAGTCAGTCGGAAGGATCAATCGTGCTTCTGAAGAACGGGATGACTGATATCGCCGGTACCAGTCATCAGCTTAAACCTGAAGAAGACAACGGAAAAATTCAGTATCATGACTTGTCGAAAGATTTGCTGACTGTCGCCACTCATAGCAGCGTCACAGGAGTGACCAACTTAACTACCGACCAACTCCGGGCAATTTATCGAGGAGACATCACCAACTGGAAGGAGGTCGGGGGTCCAGATGCGGCAATCGTTGTATTAGATAGACCCGAAGATGAGTCCGCTAAAAAGCTACTGCGAAAATATTATTTAGGTCAAGACAAAACCACACCTGACGCTGTTTCCTTGAGCCAAGAACCTGAACTGGTGCAGACTTTACAGGATACTCCCTATTCAATTGGGGCGTTTTCCTTGGCATACTCCGTCATCAACCAACTTCCTGTCAATCGCCTCAGTCTCAATGGCGTTGCCCCCACAGTTGAAAATTTCACCCAGGGTAAGTATTCAATGGTGCGTCAAATGGGGGTGCTCTGGAGTAAAACCCCTTCCCCTGCTACCCAAAAGTTTATCGACTTTGTGTTTAGTCCTCAAGGAAGCAAAATTTTACAAGAGAAGGGGTTTGTGCCTAGTCAACTCACCCAAAAATAGCTACAGCAAAAATGAAGTAAGGATGAAGCCAGGATGAAGCAAGGATGAAGCAAGGATGAAAAGGTGCTGGCGGCATCTCAATCTCAGTCAGAGGATTGTCCTGCCTTTTCTGGCAGTCTGTTTGAGCGTCTTTATCCTAGCTATTTTCGTATTAGGATACTGGTTTACCAGTGTTTTAGAGCAGAATATTCGCACAGAGGTCGAAGTCTTTGCCGAACGGGCTGAGCAAGATTTTCGTTACATGCAGAAAATTATCAAAACGCAAGTTGACCTGGTTGGAAATCAGGATGCGTTGCGGCAAGCTATCGAACGCCGAGACAAAATTGCGTTATTGCAAGTTCTTCTGCCTCTCAAGGCAGTCTTGGGGTTTGATTGGGTAAAAGTGGTTGATCCGGCGGGCAACATCCTAGTAGATGTGCGAAAAGATGGATTGAACCAAGCCCAAATCTTTGATGTAGCGATCAGCAACAGCGCCCGTTTTGGAGCAGACTTCACCGATTTTGTGGGCGTCAAGTGGGATGGTAAGCCAGCAGTGCTCTTGGTTGCCAGCCAACCGATTAAAAAGCAGCGACTGTTGGGAGGGTTAATTGTGGGTCGATTGGTTGAAGATGCTCTGCTCCAGACCATTGCAGCCGGATCATCTAAACAACTCCTTGCCCTGGTTAACCAACAGGTAATTGCAACTACTGTAAGCCAGGCTGCTTCTGTGACCTTGCAGGCTCCTGATGCCCAAAATTCTACTCAACAAATGGTGTTGGCTGACCAGCAATATTTCGTCAAAAGTTTTGGGGTGAGGGGTTCCAGTGCTGCTTTCTCAGTCCTTGTTTTGTATCCGATCGCTCTATTAAACATCACCAAGCAGACGTTGTGGTTACAGTTGGGGCTATTGTTTTTGCTAGGAGGAACCATTGTGACTGTAGTGGGCAACCGCATTGCTCAAGCGATCGCTCGTCCTATTCTCAGACTCACCTCCATAACTCAGCAGCTAGCCGATGGCGATGCCACAGTCCGAGTCACCTCTACAAGCAACGATGAGGTAGGTCAACTGGGTAGAGCGTTTAATCAAATGGCAGAGCAAATGGCAGAACGTGGTTTGCTCAACCAGCAAATCCATCAATTGCAGCAAACCCTGGATGAGTTAGAAAAAAATCAGGATCAATTGATTCATACGGAAAAAATGTCGTCTCTGGGACAACTAGTAGCAGGTATTGCCCACGAGGTGAACACGCCCTTGGGTGCAATTCGTGCCTCAATCAGCAACGTTAACAGTTCCCTAGAACAAGCCTTGAAAGAATTGCCTCCCCTTTTACAGGCTCTATCTCCTGAGCACTTGAATCACTTTTTTACGCTGCTGGATTGGGCTCAGCAACCCAAAGAACAGCTTTCTTCACGGGAAGAACGCCAATTGAAGCGGACGCTCAAACAAACGCTCGCAGCATTAGAGATATCCCATCTGGATGCTTGGCAGATAAGTTGAGTAAAATGGGCATTTCTGTTGCCTTAGATCCCATCTTGCCCTTGTTACAAGTTGCCAATGCCTCGTCTATTCTAGAAACTGCCTATCAACTGTCTGTTGTTCAAAATAACAGCCGGAATATTCAATTGGCTGTGGATAGGGCTGCCAGAATTGTCTATGCCCTCAAGAGCTACGTCCGGCAGGACATATCAGGGATACCCATCTATGCGGCTGTGTCAGAACAAGTGGATACAGTTTTGACCCTGTATCAAAATCAGATCAAAGGCGGAATTGAAGTACAAAAAAAATATATATGGCACCATTCCATTGCTGCTGTGTCACCCTGAAGAATTGATCCAGGTTTGGTCGAATCTGGTTAGTAATGCAATTCAAGCTATGAACTATCAGGGGAACTGGCGATCGCCATCTCAACCCAGAATCAATACGTTGTCTTCACAATTACGGATTCGGGCAGTGGTATTTCAGATGAGGTCAAAGTCAAGATGTTTGAGCCATTTTTTACGACTAAACCCGTCGGAGAGGGCACTGGGCTAGGGTTGAGCATTGTCAGAAAAATTGTTGACAAGCACCACGGCAAGATTGACGTTTACAGTCAACCAGGTCATACAGTTTTTCAGGTACAACTACCCATTAACGGTGAACCATCAGTAAATAAATAGTGATGTATCGATAACTATAAGATAATGAAAGCTCAAGCCGTGTTCATGCAGCAAGGTGCGGGGGCTTCGCCCCTACACCCCATTCCAATTAAAAAGTATATAAGTTTAATGCTGCGGCAGCAGTTTCAACTGACGTTTGAGGAAGGGCTTCGTCCTTGTGCTCCTATGGGTTTTCGCTTGACCGATTTTAGGAATGTTATAGTTTTGATACTAATTGAGCTTGCAGTTGGCAATGAATATGGGTGCGTCAAGTAAGGCCATTTTGTGTGTGGATGATGAGCGCACCATATTACTGGGTTTGCGGGATCAGATCACCAAACACTTTGGCGACTGCTACCGTTACGAAGTTGCCGAAAGCGCTGATGAAGCCTGGGAGGTGATTGAAGAACTGCACGTTGATGGAGTGCGGATACTCGTGATCGTCTCGGATTGCTAATGCCTGGTATTCGAGGAGATGAATTTTGATTCAAATCCATCAGAGATTCCCTCAAATCATCACGGTTCTACTGACTGGACATGCTGATGAAACTGCCATTGAGCGGGCACGGAGAGATGCCAATCTACACGCCTACATTGCCAAGCCCTGGAGCGAAGAGAATCTTATCGAAGTGATCAATTCTGGTCTCAGGAAAATTGATGATGAAAGCAGCGGTTGTCTGTGTAGATGATGAACGGCTTGTGCTACTTAGCCTAAGAGATCAGTTGAGTCGGGTTCTGGGCAACGACTACACAATTGAATTAGCGGAAAGTGGCGAAGAGGCCCTGAGCTTGTTTGCAGAACTGGAGCAAGCCCAAGTTTCAGTGCCTGTCATAATTTGTGATCAAATTATGCCGGACGTCAGTGGAGATCAACTCCTGAGCCAACTTCATGCTCTTTATCCTCAAACCCGGAAAGTCCTTTTAACGGGGTTAGCCCAATTAGATAATGTGGTTCGTGCGGTCAATCATGCTAATTTGTATCGTTATCTTGCTAAACCTTGGAATGAAATTGATCTAGGGTTGACGGTGCGGGAAGCCATTCGCAGCTATTTCCAAGACCAGCAACTGATTCAACAGAACATTGCCCTCTGTCAAGCCAACCAAAAACTGGCAGCTTTTAACGCTAGCCTAGAGCAACAAGTTGAACAACGGACTGCTGAACTGCGGGAGCAGTCTGCTGTGCTGCGGGAGAGCAAAGAAGCCGCAGAAGTAGCCAACCGAGCCAAGAGCGAATTTCTTGCAAACATGAGTCACGAAATTCGCACTCCTATGACGGCCATCCTTGGCTACAATGACCTGCTGAAGACTACCCCTCTCCAACCTGAACAACAAGAGTATGTCCGGCAAATTACTCAAGGTGCAGAGAGTCTGCTGTTAATTATTGACGATATTCTGGATCTGTCAAAATTGGAAGCTGGAAAACTCAAACTGGATTCCCGGAAATTTGATCTCCAGGAGTTGATTGACAATCTCGCTTGGCTATTTCAGCCCCAAGCAACTGCAAAAGGATTATCCTTTACAATTACTGTTGCTCCAGATGTCCCTCGACAGCTTATTGGAGCTGTGAACCGCCTACAGCAAGTTTTAACCAACTTCGTGAGTAACGCGATTAAATTCACGTCTACAGGGCATGTGGCGATCGATATTAAACGAGCAGACACATCTTTAGACAAATCTGAGCAAAGTGGGTTCGTAAACTTACACTTTAGTGTTCAAGATACTGGCATTGGTGTTGCTAGTAGCAACCAAGTCCGAATCTTTGAACCGTTTACCCAAGTGGATGCATCCTATAGCCGTCGGTATGAAGGAACGGGTTTAGGGCTGACAATTTGTCGAAAAATTGTCCATTTGATGGGTGGAGAAATTGGAGTTGAGAGTACACTCGGACAAGGATCCACTTTTTGGTTTACTGTTGTGCTTGAGCAATCTAAATCTCTAGAGCCCCAAATCCTTCATTCAGCTTCGTCTAGCCTCCATTCTGGAATCAAATCAGTCATCCAAATTTTGATAGTAGAAGATAGTAAGCTGAATCAGCAACTCATGATCCGGATGTTGGAATGTCTGGGCTATCAAGCTGATGTGTCCAATAATGGACAGGAGGCCTTAGATCGTTTAGCTGAAACAGCCTATGACATTGTCTTGATGGATTGTCAGATGCCTGTGTTGGATGGATATGAGGCAACACGGCGATTACGACAGATCGAAGAAGGTTCACAGCGCCGAACGGTCTTAATTGGTGTGACGGCTCATGCCATGGTAGGCGATCGGGAAAAGTGCCTAGAATGCGGTATGGATGATTACCTCAGTAAACCGATTAAACTGAAGAATTTAAAGGCACTTGTAGAGCGATGGTCTCCTTGAAATTTCTTCATCACAATTTTGACAATTAACATTACTGAGTTTGGGATGGCGATCGCTCTTTAAAGTCACTTATAATTAGCTAGCTGACGCTACATTAAGCTAATTTTTGACTTAAATTCAGTAAGCGTAATTAACGCATACCTCACCTATGTAGCACAACACTGTAGTACCAGCTTTTCAACTACTGTTCATCATTACTGGCAGATGAAATATGGGTATTGCATTAGTTGTCGAAGATTCCTTAACTGATTTGCAAATTATTACGGGTTGTCTACAGTATGGCGGAATTAATGTTTTGACTGCCCGCAGCAGAGAAGAAGCAATTTTTGCCATCTCTAAGCAAAGACCGGATGTGGTCATTCTAGATATTGTTCTTCCAGATTCCAACGGATTCAAGATTTGTCGTGAGCTAAAAGCTCAGGTTAATACTAGTGATATTCCGATTGTTATCTGTTCTACTAAGGGCAGTGAAATGGATAAGTTCTGGGGTATAAAACAGGGAGCAGATGCATATTTAGTCAAGCCCATTGATCAAGATGATCTTGTACGTACCGTTAAGCTACTCATTAGAAACTGAGGTAAAAAATTAGCTTTAGGGGGCAATTTCTACAAAGCTTCTACAAAGCTTCTACAAAGCTCTTACAAATTTGCTACAAAGCCAAGAGGGTGCAGTTCTGAAAATTTATAGCTGACAATCGAGGCATAAATAATGGCTCAAATTCCTCCTTCTAACAATCGCCGAGTTGTGATAAATCGCCGAAGCAATACTGGACCTAAAAATCTAGATTGGTTCCCAAATCGATCTGCAAATCTTAATTCTTCCTCAGCTTTATCTCTCCAAAAATCTCTCTTTCAAAAACCTCGCCAACTTTGGGAAAATCTCGGATTTCGTAACAAGTTAACGATATTTTTGTTGGTAGGAATTTCTATATCACTGTTGGCAATTACTCAAATTACAGTTGTGCTGACGCAGCGACAGGCGATCGCCGATTTAGATAGCTCATTAAAAATCAATTTGAGCCTTTTAGAGGAAGATATTTTGCTAGCACAAACTGCTATGGAAGATAGTGCTACTGCTTTAGCAAAACTTGTAGAAATATCTGGAATTAATATCGGTGATCCAGCCCAAGCTTTGGCTCAGCAAAATAGACTTGAAGCTGTATTAGGTCAAGCTATATCAATAAACCCAAATGCCAATTTGTATTTCATTATAGACAGTCAAGGTAAACCGCTCGCTCACCATCTTCAGATGGAAGTAAGAGATTTTACTCAGTATCCCCTCCTACCAGAAACAGCTATTCCAGTCACTAACTATCAGTCTGTATCTCCAGGGGAGGAGTTTAGTTTTAAGGAAATGCCAATTGTTGCGGATGTCTTCAGCCTAAAAGAGCCACTCAAGGGGGTGGAACTATTCAGTGGGAGTATGATGCAACAACTAGGGTTAGGTCGGCAGGCAGCCATTGGTATACGTCAGCAGCAAATAGCAGGCTTACCAGAACTACAACAGCCATTTGCTGAAGGAACCTTTGATGTAGATGACGGAAAAGCAGGTTTAATGCTGATGGCAGCCGTGCCGATTCAAGTCAACGGTGAAATGGTTGGCGCGGCCGTGCTCGGTACTTTAATTAATAATAATTTTGAGTTGGTCGATCGCCTGAAGCAAAAACAGGAATTCAAGCTGTTACCATCTTTGCTCAAGATTGGCGAGTCAGTACAAATGTCCCCTACTCAGATTTGACAACCCGTGCAGTTGGCACTCGTGCCTCTAGAGAAGTTGCGGATACAGTTCTCAACCAACAAGAAGCCTTTCTGGGTGAGGCAAACATTATTGGAGAAAAATATCGGACTGCCTATAGTCCGCTTTACGATCATCACAAAGCGATTAAGCCTGAAGAGGCTGACCCAATTGGGATGGCTTTCGTAGGACAGAGCCAACGGTTAGTCCAACAGAGCTTAATGTCATTTACATTGACGAGTTATGGCGTGGGTGCAGGTGTCTTAATTCTGGCAGGTTTGATTGTAACACCCCTATCCAATTCGTTCTCCAATGCGCTCAATCGTCTAGCTGACTTTGCCCAAAAAATTGGGATGGGCGATCGAGGCATTCGATTGAAAGAGACAGATCGTCGAGATGAAATTGGCATTTTGACGCAGCGTATGAATCAAATGGTGGATGATCTGGAATTTAATGAAGAGAAATCCCGTCAAGAAACAGAGCAAGAACGTCTCAGTTTTTTATCAGAAATTACCGCTTCCGACGTGCGAAATGTGCAAGATTTGACTCCTGTTTTGAATGGAGCTTTGCAATTTATTCGAGAAAATTTGAACGCCGATCGAATTGTGATCTACCGGTTTGCTCCAAATTGGGGTGGGGTGGTAACTGTAGAGGCTGTTGCGGCGATGTGCGTAAGTACACTTGACTGGAACATTCAAGATCCTTGTATCCCTCCAGAATTGTTGATGGCTTATAGAGAAGGCCGTGTTGCCTCAACTCCCGATGTTTTTAAGGCAGACTTTCATCCAAAACACCTGAAGTTGATGAAAGATTTGGAAATCAAAGCAAATTTGGTTGTCCCCATTCTGGTTGAAGAGCGACTGTTCGCGCTATTAATTGCCCACCAATGTTCTGCTCCAAGAGTTTGGCAAGACTATGACATTGCGTTCCTTCAACAAGCAGCTACCCAATTGGGACTTGCCATAGGACGCGTCACTTTCTTAGAACAAATGAAGCGGATGGCAGAGGAACAGCGCCAGCATAAAGAACTTTTACAGGAGCGTGCTTTCCAACTTCTACAAGACGTAGAGACAGTCAGTCAGGGCAATCTCATGATTGAGGTAGCAGTCACCGAAGACGAAATTGGTACGATCGCTGACTTTTACAATGCCACCATCGAAAGTTTGCGAAGGATTGTTCTCAAGGTAAAAACTACAGCTAAAGAAGTCATTGAAACAACTGACACTAATGAAGTTGCTGTAGAGCATTTGGCCGCAGAGGTGATTCAACAGGGGACAGAAATTGCCAAAGCATTGAGGCAAATCGAAAGTATGGCTTATGCGATTCAAAATGTTAGCACCATAGCTGAACAAACAGATAGCGCCATGCAGAGAGCCAACCAAATGCTACGAGAGGGGGATGCCGTAGCTGATGAAACTGTATCGGAAATCCAACTCATCCAGGTCACTGTATCTGAGGCAGAAAGAAGATTGAGCTATTTAGGAGAATCGGCTCAGAAAGTTTCTAAAATTGTGGATCTGATTAATACCTTTGCTAACCAGACGCACATCTTAGCACTCAGTGCTTCACTAGAGGCTTCCAGGGTTGGAGAACAAGGGAAAGGTTTTGTAGTGATTGCAAATGAAGTGCGAAACTTAGCCAATCAGTCGGCAGAAGCGACCCAAGAAATTAAACAAATTGTTGCATCCATTCAGTCTGAAACTAATGGGGTTGTTGCTGCCATTGGCACTGGGTTAGAACATGTATTGCGAGGAAGACATTTGCTCAACCTGACTCAACAAAGCTTAAAGAACATTACGCAAGTCAGTCATCAAATTAGCCAACTGATCGAGGCGATCGCCCAAGCCACCGTCATCCAATCTCAAACTTCGGAAACTGTGACTCAAATCATGATAAATATTAGTGGTGTGACTCACAAAACTTCAGAAGAAGCCAATCAAGTTTCGCGGTCTTTTAAGCAGTTGCGAAAAGTAGCTAAACTGTTGCAACAAGAGGTAGAACGATTCAAAGTGAGCTAGTTGCCTTGATCTGAAGCGAAGGCACTTTTTGGGGTTTTGTGCCGCATGAAGCCGCGCACGAAACCCCATTAGGGATCTACTAAAGCTTAAAAGTCAACCTATAAAAAATCATTAGGGCCAGATTTTTGCGATTCTTGCATTTCCAGTTGCGCTAGTGTTGTGGCGGCATCGGCTAGCTGAAGTGCCAAATTGGCTCGTCTTAGCGGATCTTGCTCCCTCCAAAGGTGTTGCTCCAATGCATGTACTCGATATCGAAATGCCTTAATAGAGCTAGATGGGATGACTTTAGCCGTCATGCGTTACAACCTTTTTTCTACGGAGGGGTAAACTTTGAGGAAAACTCGCTCTGGTTCTAGATAGACAAACGTCAAGAAAACGACCTCACCGACTTCAGCGATCGCTACCTCATACGTTACCTCCATTGGCTCCACGCATTTGTGCTGCACTACTACAGTGTATTGTCCTAACGGTAAGTCATCAAAGCCCGCATCAGCATAAATTAGTTCCACCGTCTCTTCTGCAATCACTTGCCTGCCCTGTTGCAGCAGCGTTACGAAAGCAATCCCTTCGATCGAAGTCAATGCAACGTTCTCTTGATTACGAAGCATGACAAAAATATCTGACACTTTGCAAACCTCTTGCAATCTCAGGAGATTATTGCACAAAGGAATCAATTTATCTGGAATACAGAGTGATTCCAGATAAAAATTATGCCTCTCAAATTAAGGGGTAATGGCTTCGTGAGCGATCGCCCTGTAAACTAGACGTT
>JAAUOQ010000421.1 GCA_012034795.1 Leptolyngbyaceae cyanobacterium CRU_2_3 | reverse complement strand
TCGTCCAAGCCTACTCTATGGCAGTCAGTGCACTAAGTCAGCCCAAAATTAGCCCAAAATTAGCCCCAACCAATACAGCCCAACAATCAGCCCAACAATCAGCCCAACAATCAGCCTGTAAGCCCATTTCTGCCGGCCAACCAACCCACTAGGCTGCATTTTCTCAATTAAAAACTCTGTCTGCGACTCGCGTTGCATCTGCTGGGCCAACCACACCAGCCAAAGCCGCGCTTGCTTCTGAGCAGGTGGTTTCTTCTTACCATAGGGATAAGTTGCCAAGTACCGATCGAACATCCGGCAAATATATCGATCCCACAGATCTTGCCGCCGTTCTTGCGGCGAACTGATCTGCCGCCACTGCTCCAGGGCATCGGCTGGATAGGCCAAAATCACAATGCTGAGAAACAGCGGCGCTTCTACTAGCACTTGCAGATCGGCATCCTGGCCCAGCATCTCCCAGAGATCCGATCGCCCCACCTGGTTTAAATACTCCCGAATTTGGGGCAAAGTCAGGGCTTGCAAACCCACTGCACCGCCCAAATGGAGACAAGTTTCGTAGTTGTTGTACTCCTCCCGGCGGCTACACACCCCACATACAGCGGCCGATTTTCGCTTGCCAAAAGTTGGTTAATAGCCACCACGCAGGGTTCTTGGCGTTCTGGCTTTAGCTCATCCAAACCATCTAGCAGCGGCAATAGGCGATGATCCTCCAGCCATTTTTGCCAACCTTCTCCCGAACGCCATATTTAGACTTGAGTTCGGCAATCAGCCAGTCCTCAATCGGTTGCTGATCGTTTTCCAAGAGGACAGGTTAAACAGCACTGGCATGGGAAAACTGGGCTGGGCGGTGGCGCGATCGATCAATCCTTGGGCCAAGTCCAGCAGTGTCGTGGTTTTGCCCGATCCCGGATTGCCCAAAATCAGCAGTTTGCCGTTAATCTCTGGGCGATCGAACACCTGCAAAATGGTGACATCTGCTGGCAGTGGCTCTGCCGGTCGAGTGCCAATCTTGATCTCTGCATCCCAGGGGCGTTTCACCTGCTGGGGCTGGGATTGCTTGCCCAAATTAATCAACACCGCATTGTGCAAAGACTGACGCAGGCGATCGGTAACCTCATTTCTCACCTGTGTCAGCAAAGTTTCTTCAGGGCGCGATCGCTTCTCCTGCCGACCCGGATGAATAATCACGCTTCCCGGCTGATTGATGATATTTTGATCGCCCCCGTGGTTTTCGTTGCGCTGTTCCATGCTCAGGAACCACCACCAATTTTGATATCGCCTTGGGGCTGGTTGATGATGTTTTGATCACGCCCGTAGTTGAGGTTTTGCTGAGTCAAAGTAGTTGTACTCTGATTTTGAATATTAATAATCTGCTGAGCAATCTGCCGAATCTCGGTGGCAAACGCTGCATCCTCTTCCATTTCCAGATCCAAATACTTGCTCACTTTGGTCAACGCCGCCTCAGATTTGAGATGCTCCATTTCTGCCAGAGCGGTTGTCGCCCGATCGTTCCCCTGAAACTTGGCGGTAATCTTGTCCCACAGACTCCTGGCCAACTGCACCGTGCCACCCACCGATTGCTTGGCTGCCTCGCCTGCGCCAGATTTAACAAACTCATCAAGGGCTAGTTTGGCGATCGCCCCTGCGGCCAAGGTGATTGCTGGTTCCATCGTTGCTCTCCCCCTAAATTCTGATAAGACTTTAATCTGTTCTACTCTAGCGATCGCCCCAGTTCCTGAGATCTGAGTCACGTAAGATGAAATCAAGGCGCGATCGCAAGAGAAACCCTTGCCCCAAGCTTCAAGCTGCCCAAAAAAATCTCTAGATTCGCTCGATCCTAGATATGCAGATCACTCACTGCTAGCTGAGTCTATCAATTGACGAAGCGAAGATTCTAACGAAACAAGGTCTTCTTGAATCGTTTGCCAAAATGATAGACAGGTTTACCTGAAAGTATTCATGAATCACAATATTTCGCATTCCACGCACATCAATCCAGGGAATTTCGGGGTGTAAAGCTTCTATTTCGGGTGGAATCCCCCTAATTGCTTCACCGATAATTGCCAGATTATACAAAACTGCCCTGATCGTTTTTCGATCGACTTGAAACTCCTCAAATGTTCTCCCGGCAGTAAACTCGTGGATCTCGGCGATCGCCGCTAGCATATCTTGCACTCGATTCTGCCAATTTCTAGAAAGCACGAATCGCCTCGCGGAAAACTGGTTCTCGTAAATAGGGTTTGAGTGAGTCGGGCGTACCCAAATCTACTGAACTCTCTAGAATCTCTTCGAGGTAGCGTTTTAGACGGACAAACGCGAACAACCCAACCGGGCGATCGAACTCCACTAACAAATCGACATCACTCTCTGTTTGTGCTTCATCTCTTGCCACCGAACCAAACAGCATCAATGACTTCACCCCAAGATCTTTAGGGCATTCTGATGATTTGCCAATATAGTCAGGGCTTCTTGTCGCCTCATTCTTTTAACCCTGTAGAGCGATGGAAGGCTTAGTGGAGATTGTATCAAGTTCCAGAGATCGAGTACCGCTTAAAATAAAAGCAAGGCGCGATCGCACGCAGGAGAACCCCATGACCACCGAACTCCAAGCCACTCAAAAGAGTCTCTATGAAACAGATTTTGTCTGCTGGGTAGAATCGACGGTTGAACAACTGCGTACCCAAAACTATGCCAACGTAGACTGGGCCAACCTGATCGAAGAAATTGAGGATATGTCAAGGCGGGAGCGGAAAAGTCTAGAAAGTAATTTGGTGGTGGTTTTGCTGCATCTGCTGAAGTGGCAGTATCAACCGCAACAGCAGACAGGTAGTTGGCGCAGCAGCATCCGAGAACACCGCAGACGCATCAAAAGCGACTTGAAAGCTTCGCCTAGTTTAAAGCCTTACTTAATAGAAATTTTGTAGAGTGCTATGCAGAAGCCCGTGCCCAAGCTGCCGACGAAACAGACTTGCCGCTGGATACGTTTCCAGTCGATTGTCCTTATATGCCAGAACAGGCGATCGATGCTGATTTTCTGCCAGAGTAAAATCATTTCGGCCGCTTTCTCTATCGCATCTATCAGCCGAAATGAATCTTCGCAATCTTGACTCAAGGGGTCGAGGGAGGAACACTAAGTATTAGGGGATCGTGACATTGCTGGCTCTGTGCTGGATCTGTACCCCTGCTATTGCCCCTCACATCGTCTGAATTTTCTGAATTTCAATGACACAAGCTGCTCTCACCCTCCCCTCCTCCTCGCACCCCCTAGCCGATATCCTCTACAAGTTAGAGGCAGGCGAAGCACTGCTACCCGACTCTCCGGCCAACGTCGTAGAAGTGGTGGGCGTGCTCAAAAGCTATGGCATGGTTTTGGATGCCTATCAGCGCAACCTGACTTATATTGCCGATCATCAGTTTTTGGTGCTGTTTCCTTTCTTCAAGTATTTCAATGGCGAAGTAACACTATCTAAGCTACTCAAGCATTGGTGGCACGATCGGATTAACTATGAATTTTCTGAATACTGCATGAAGGCCATGTTTTGGCATGGGGCAGCGGGCTTGGATGCCTACCTCGACAGTCCAGAATTTAGCCAACGCGCCAGAGCCGCTATTGCAGCAAAGACTCAAGGCGTCTGGTTAATTCAAGGACTCGATCGCCTATTCACGGGTTTTTTGCCAGAGCAGGTGCGGGTACTGTGTTACTACAGCGTGTTAGGACAGTTTTGGAATGTCATGAGCCGGATGTTTCTGGAATTGAGCGATCGCTACGATCGGGGGGAGATTCAATCGATCGCGCAAGTGGTGCAGCATGTTCAGGATGGTTTGGTGGCAGCGGCGGCCAATCCTATTACCTATGCGGTTGAAATTAAAGGACAAACTTACGAAATTATTCCCGCGTCCACAGGGCTAACTTTTCTCAAAGATGCGGCTGTGCCCTATGTCGAAGCGGTGTTTTTTCGCTCGTTTCCCTTCTTTGGCACGGTGTCTTACAACGCTCAAGCAGGGCAAATTTCGCCGAATCAGGCTGACTTCAACTATGGAGCGCTATTTGCCGATCCATTGCCCATTGGCGGGGCGGGCATTCCGCCGACGCTGCT